>JBCCIS010000032.1 GCA_039028155.1 Pseudomonadota bacterium | reverse complement strand
GCCCGGATACATGGTGAAGCCGATGGCCGAGCAGCCGAGCCTGAGCGCGTCCTCGACCGAGGCGGTGACCGCCTGGTCTTTCGATGTCGCCAGGCTGTTCGAGTTGTTGGCCTTGAGGATCGTCGGGATCGCGCCGGCAAAGGTATCGGCGCCGGCTTCCAGAAACCCGAGCGGCGCGGCATAGGCGTTAAGCCCGGCATCGATCGCGAGTTGGTAGTGGTAGTGGGGGTCATAGGCGGGCGGGTTTTTGGCAAAGCTGCGCGCCGGACCATGCTCCCATCCCTGGTCGACAGGCAGGATCACGACGTGGCCGGAACCGCCCAGGCGGCCATGCATCAGAATACGCGCAATGTTGGCCTTCACGCCCGGCGTTTCGCCTTCGTAATAGGAAAGGATCTGCTTGACGCGACGCGTAATCTTCATGGTTTCCGTCCCCGATCTTCACCGTTTTGGCGCTCGCTGCTGGATAGCCCACGGCACCGGCCAATGCAACGGGGCTCAGGGAGGAATCAGGCCTTTCAAGGCGGTCCGGGGATCGTCTGTCTCGCCGAGATCGATGGCGGGAGGGCGCGACCGGTTAAGCGTGCCGCCAAGCTGTGTGATCATGTCGTCGATCTTGTCGAGCATGGCCTTGTCGCCGCTCATCAGGATGTGCCGCCAGCCGGTACGGATGGCCGCCATGGCAAAGCCCGCGTCGTCGCCGCAGTCGATATGAACGTCTAACCCATCATCGCGCGCCGGCGCGGTCATCGTCCAAAGATAGGCAACCCCTGCATAGGCCTGGGCGCCAGGCGCCGTCAGCACGAGGGGTCGGGCGGTACCGGTGATCTCAACGACAAGGCGCACATGCTCCGCCGTGTGCACGATCACAGCCATGCAGGACTCGATGGCCATAATTAAGAAACATATTCCTTTACAAATAAAAGAGGATTGTCATGATGAACCGTCAGGAGGGACCTGTCATGACACTGCCCGTCCATCATCGTTATGTGCCCTACGCCGAAGCCGCCAAGGTCGACAACATCGTGGTTGACGGCGGCGCCAACGAACACACGGCGCTGGCGCTGTCGCACTGGCCGAAGAGCGGCACGCCGAATGCGCTGAAAGCCGACACCTCGGTCGAAATCGTCTACCGCTATCTCGATGACGCGTCGGCCCACAAACCGGTCGAGGTCGTCACCAACGACCACTTCGACGAAGATGGTCTGATCGCGCTGTTTGTGATCATCGACCCGGAAACGGCGCTCGCCAACCGCGAGCTCTTGTGTGATGCGTCCCATGCCGGCGATTTCGCGACCTATCGCTCGCGCCAGGCGGCGCGCATTGCGTTCACGTTCGCGGCGCTGGCCAACAAAGAAACGTCGACCCTGCCGCCGGAGGCATTCCCCGACGACTACATGGCGCTATGCGCCGAGCTCTATACGCGCCTTATCCCGATGGTCGCGGACGTTGCGGTCAACACCGATGATTACCGCAGTCTCTGGCAGGCCGAAGAAGCATTGCTGGATGATAGCGAGGCGGGAATCGAGCGCGGCGAGATCAAGCTCGAAGAACACAAGGACGCCGATCTCGTCGTCGTGCGCATTCCCGCGACGTGGCGCGAAAGGCCGGCACACCAGTTCACCCAGGATCGTCAGGTTTTGTGCCATCCAATGGCCATTCACAACCGGACCCCGTGCAATCGTGTCGCGACGGTGTGCGGCCAGCGTTTGTGGTTTGGTTATCGTTACGAGAGCTGGGTGCAGAAGGTCAACGATCCGCCGCCTGCGCGCCGCGATCTCAAGGCATTGGCGGAGACATTGACGGCAATGGAGGGTGGCGCCGCCACCTGGCAGTTTGATGGCGTGGAACAAATCACGCCGGCGCTGCACTTGACCAATGCGGTCGAAAGCACGATCGATCCCGATCAGTTCGTGACGCTGATTGCCGATGCGCTGACAACGGGCGCGCCGGCCTGGGACCCCTACGACTGACGCCGGTCAGGTAAGCGGATACGCCGTCGATGTCGCGCCGATCATGAACGCCGCCACGGACGGCGCCGGAAAACGACGGCTCAGTCTGATCGCCGTCGTCTCGTCGATGGCGGTGACGAGCCTGATCTACGGTTTCAGCTACCCGCTTCTGGCGTTGATCCTGGAAAGGCAGGGCGTCGACGATACGGTTATCGGCCTGAACACGGCCGCGCAGGGGCTCGCCGTCTTCGCGGTGGCGCCGATCGCGTCGCGGGTCATCACCCGTCTCGGCCCGGCCCGCCTGATGGTGATGTCGGTGGCTCTAAGCCTGGCGCTGTTCCTGCTCCTGCCCGTCTTTCCGAACGTCTACGCCTGGTTCCTGATCCGCTTTCTGCTGGGTTCCGCCAACGCGTTTCTATGGATCGCCGGCGAAGTCTGGGTCAACGAGATTGCCGAGGAACGCTCGCGCGGCCGTATCGTGGGTTTGTACAGCGCCGCGCTGGCCGGCGGCTTCGCGCTAGGACCGCTGGTGCTGGCGCAATCCGGCAGCGAGGGCTGGCTGCCCTTCATCCTGGCCGCGTCCTTGATCGCGGTTTCAGCGATACCCCTGTTGTTCGCGCAATCGGTCGCGCCGGTCATGCATGGCAAAACGTCGGCGCGCCTCTTCATGTTCCTGCTGCTGGCGCCGGCGGCGATGTTGGCCAATTTCACCGCCGCCGCCGTCGACAGCGTCCTGATCACCTTTCTGCCGCTCTATGCCATTGACCGAGGTCTGATGGAGGATCTCGCGCTCTATATGATCGTCGCGATGGGTGTCGGGGGTATCGCCTGCCAGGTACCGATCGGCTGGCTGGCCGATCACATGGACCGTCGCCTTTTGCTCGCGGTCAGCGTCTTTGTCGTCGCGGTCGTTTTTGCCGCGCTGCCGCTTGTGGCTGCTGCCATACCCTGGAACTGGCTCTTCATGTTTGTTGTCGGCGGCATCCTCGGCAGTTTCTACACGCTGGGCCTGGTGCTGTTGGGCGAGCAGTTTCGCGGTGCCGATCTGGCGGCCTCCACCGCCGTCTTCAGTTCCATGTGGGGCATCGGCAGCATTGTCGGTCCGCCGGTCGCCGGTGCCGTCATGGATCTGTTGCCGCCCCACGGTCTGCCGATCGCGGTTGTCGGCCTGCTGCTGATTTACCTGCCGTTTCCGATCGTCTCGTTCATGAGACGCCGGAAGGCCGGCGACGAAAACGACGAGACCGGAACCTAGGCGGCGGATTGCGTCGCTGACGCGAAACGGAAGGTTCGGAACGGCGTGATCGAGGCCGGACCCGCGGCAAGGTGTAGCGCCGGCGGCTCGTCAAGCTGATAGACCGCCGTGCCGGCTGTGTAGCTCGTGGCATCCCGGTTGTCGGGGTCGAGCCGGCGCGCGATCGGGAAGCGCCCGTCGTCCTCCGACGCAAGCGCCGCCTTGACGTCGTCGAGGCTGGCCGGACGCCCGAGTTCACCAAAACGCTGCGCCATTGTGGCGAAGCGGGTCACCGTGTTGTCGTCCAAGCCCTCGGGATCGCGGTTGCTTCTCGCCAGACGATCCTGGAAGTGGCCGGTATCGTCGTTGCTGAGCGGATGGTTGGTGTGCCAAAGGCGGGCGCCGCCATCGTCGGGCGTATAGGCCGCGACGCTCGAACCCGAGCATTCCAACGAGACGACCTTGCCGGAACTGCCGATGACGTAGTTCTGGCCCGACGCATGCTTGATCTGACGCACGAAGGCGGCCGCCTCATCCACGTCGCGGCGGGCGAGTACGCCGCGTACGACGGCCGCCACGGGCAGACCATCGTCACTGTGATCAAGCTGCAGAAGCGCGTTGCAGCAGATGCCGACGCCATGGCTATTCATGCCGAGCAGGCCGAGATAACCGGCGAAGGTGAAGATGAAGGTCTCCGACCCGTCCTCCTCGCGCACGTGAAGCAGGGCCTGCAAGCCTTCCGACCAGGACTCGATGTCCATGGTCTGGCCGACAAGCGTCGCGTCGCCGGCTTCGCCGAATGCGGTGCAGCCCTTGCCCTGGGCCGTGATCGCCTTTGCCTCGACGTCGGCCTTGCGCTCCTGGTCGAACCACCATTGTTCGTCGCCGAACTGGATGGCCAGGATCTCGCGCTCCGCCTGGCCGGCGCCCTCGGCGATGCCCTCGATCTCATCCATCAGCCCCGGCGTCCAGCGCTCGAGCGCGGCCGGAAAGCGGTTGGCGTTCAGGAAGGCGTCGATGAAACCATCGACATCGGGGTCGTAGTCTGCCGCGATGGACTCACGCCAACGCGCGACCGTCTCGGTGATCGATGGGCGCAGCGCCTCGCCATGCGCTTGACCGCGTTGGCGCGCTGTGCCCTTGATCTCGACAACCGGCATGTTGGCTGTATCCACGATCGCCTCCTTAGCGGCATGCGTGCCGCGCTCTTGGCGCCACGGCGCGGTTGCGGCACGACCATCAAGTGATCGCGAAGTGTCTTTCACCAGACGACGTGATGTCGAGTCCGTTGCGGTTACGTTGCGCCGGAGGGACGCGGCTTACGCGCTGACCAGCGCCGCAACGCCGGGCAGCTCCTTGCCTTCCAGCCATTCCAGGAACGCGCCGCCGGCAGTCGAAACATAGCTAAAGTCCTGAAGCACGCCGGCATGGGCCAAGGCGGCGACCGTGTCGCCGCCGCCGGCGACAGAGAGCAGCTTACCTGCTTTTGTCAGTTCGGCGGCCGCCTGGGCAACGCGGTTGGTGCCGTGGTCGAAACCTTCCAGTTCGAAGGCGCCGATGGGGCCGTTCCAGACGAGGGTGCGGCAGTCCGCGAGGCGGCAGGCCAGGACCTCCGCGCTCTTCGGGCCGACATCCAGGATCATGGCATCGCCCGTTACGTCGGCGACACCGACGACGGTTGACGGTGCGCCGGATTCGAACTTGGTCGCCGTCACCGCATCGTTCGGTAACACGATCTCGCATCCCGCGTCCTTGGCGCGTGCCAGAACGTCGCGGGCGGTGTCGGCCATGTCGCGTTCGCACAACGACGCGCCGACCTCGACACCTTGCGCGAACAGGAACGTGTTCGCCATGCCACCGCCGATCGCGAGCAAATCGACCCGGCCGACCAGGTTGGCCAGCAGATCAAGCTTGGTGGAGACTTTGGCGCCGCCGACCACTGCCGCCACCGGGTGTTCGGGGTTGCCGAGCGCCTTATCGAGCGCGTCCAGCTCTTCCTGCATCAACCGCCCGGCCGCGGCAGGCAGCCGCTCGGCCAGCCCAACGACCGAAGCATGGGCGCGGTGGGCCGCGGAGAAGGCGTCGTTCGTATAGAGGTCGCCGAGCGCAGCCAGCGCGTCGCCGAAAGCCGGGTCGTTGGCTTCCTCGCCGCCGTGAAAGCGCAGGTTTTCGAGGAGCAGGACATCGCCGTCCTGCAAGCCGGCGACGGCTGCAGCTGCCGTCTCGCCAATGCATTTGCCCGCAAAGGCGACCGGCTTGCCGAGCGCGTCGGCAAGCGGATGCTGAAGCGGCGCGAGCGACATGTCGGGAACGACCTTGCCTTTGGGCCGGCCGAAGTGGCTGAGCAGGATCACGCGGGCGCCGCGGTCGGCGAGGTCGCGGATGGTGGGGACCGCGCGTTCGATGCGGGTGGCGTCGGTCACCCGGCCGTCGGCCATCGGTACGTTGAGATCGAGGCGTACGAGGACGCGCTTCCCGGCGACGTCCAGGTCGTCGAGGGTGCGGTACGCAGTCATGGCGGCGTCGTGCGGCTTAGAGCAGCTTGCCCATGGCGACGGCAGTGTCGCTCATGCGGTTGGAGAAACCCCATTCGTTGTCGTACCAGGCGAGGACGCGCACGAAGCTGCCGTCGATCACTTTGGTCTCGGTCAGATCGAAGGTCGAGCTGGCCGGACTGTGGTTGAAGTCGACGGAGACAAGTGGCGCGTCGTTGACGTCGAGGACACCCTTCAGCTTGCCCTCGGCCGCCTTGATCATGGCGTTGTTGATTTCTTCGCCCGTGGTCTTGCGTTTGGCTTCGACCTTGAAGTCGATCAGGCTGACGTTGGGTGTCGGCACGCGCACCGAGGTGCCGTCCAGTTTGCCGGCGAGCTGGGGCAGGACAAGGCCGACCGCCTTGGCGGCACCGGTCGACGTCGGGATCATCGAGACCGAGGCGGCGCGGGCCCGGCGCGGGTCCTTGTGCAGGGTGTCGACCGTGCGCTGATCGCCGGTGAAGGCGTGGATCGTTGTCATGAAGCCGTGTTTGATGCCGACCGCCTTGTCCAGAACCATGGCGACCGGAGCCAGGCAGTTGGTCGTGCACGAGGCGTTGGAGACGACCTTGTGGCTCTTGCGCAGCTTGTTGGAGTTGACGCCGTAGACGACGGTCAGGTCGGCGTCGGCGCAAGGGGCTGAGACCAGGACCTTCTTGGCACCGGCATCCAGATGCATCGACGCCTTTTCCTTGGTCGCGAAGATGCCGGTGCATTCAAGCGCGATGTCGACGCCCAGGCTGTCCCAGGGCAAGGCCGAGGGATCGCGCTCGGAAAACACGCGCACGCTTTTGCCGCCGACGCGGATCGACCGCGAGCTCGCCGAGACCTTGCCCGGGAACCGGCCGTGCACGGTGTCATACGCCAGCAGGTGCGCGTTGTCGGCCGGTGAGCCCAGATCGTTGATGGCGACGAACTCGATGTCCTTGCGGCCGGATTCCATGGCGGCGCGAAACACCAGGCGGCCGATGCGGCCAAACCCGTTAATGGCGACACGAACGGTCATGCTGATCTCCCGATGGCGGTAAGGCGTTGCGCGCGTCGGCGCGACTTGATGGCGCCTTCCTAGCCAGCGCCGTGCGGCAGGTCAACGACAATGGGCGCGGCCTCAAGCGAGCATGGTCGGCGCGCTGCCAAAGGGTATTGTTTGTTATATCATAACATGCCATGGATGCTGAGAATTCAGGGAGCTGACGTACAACCATGAGAAACTATCTGCTAAGCGGTGTAGCCGCGCTTTGCCTCGTTCCGGCTGCTGCTGTCAGAGCCGCGGACGCACCCAACGTGGTGGTCTCGATCCAGCCGATCCATTCGCTCGTCGCCGGCGTGATGGACGGTGTCGGCGAGCCCGCGCTGATCGTGCGCGGCGCCGGATCGCCCCATGCCTACGCGCTCAAGCCGTCGGAAGCGGAAGCATTGCAACAGGCCGATCTCGTGGTTTGGGTCGGCGAAAATCTGGAGTCTTTCCTGGTCGACGCCATTCCGAACCTGGCGACCAATGCACATGTGGTGGAACTGGTCGAAACGCCCGGTGTTATGACGCTGGAGTATCGCGAAGGCGACAACTGGGAGGATCACGCCCACGACGACCATGACGATCATGCGGAGCACGATGATCACGACGATCATGCGGAGCACGACGATCACGACGATCATGACCACGACGATCATGCGGAGCACGACGATCATGACCATGACGATCATGCCGAACACGACGATCATGATGATCACGACGAGCATGGCGAACATGACCATGACGATCACGGCCATGACGATCATGCCGAACACGATGACCACGATGGTCACGACGACCACGCTCACGAAGGCGCCGACGCCCACATTTGGCTCGATCCCGACAACGCCAAGGCGATTGTCACGATTGTCGTCGATGAACTGGTCGAGATGGATCCCGACAACGCCGCGGCCTATCAGGCCAATGGCGATCGGTTAACGGGCGAGATTGATGCGATGTCTGCCGAGATTGCCGCCAAGCTTGAGCCGGTCGGCGATCGGCCCTACCTGGTGTTCCACGATGCCTATCAGTATTTCGGCGATCATTTCGGGGCGGACGCCGTGGGCTCGGTGGTCGTCTCTCCGGAACGCCAGCCGGGCGCCGCGCGCATCGCGGCGATCCAGGATCGTCTGGCCGATGAGGAGATTGTCTGCGTGTTCCGCGAGCCGCAGTTCTCGCCGCGCGTCATCGACACCATCATCGAGGGCACAGATGTCAGGGTCGGCGTTCTCGACCCGTTGGGCGCGGAGTATGAGCCGGGTCCAGCGCTCTACGGTCAGCTGATGAACGGCATCGCCGACGGCCTGGTCGATTGCCTGGTCGAGGGGTAGAGCAGCTGCGCTTTAGCGTTTCGCGTCAGACGCGCTGCTTGACCGCCGCGACCACCGCGTCGGCGGTGATGCCGAAGTGGTTGTAGAGGTCGCCGGCCGGCGCTGAGGCGCCGAAGCCGGTCATGCCGACAAAACCGCCGTCGCCGCCCAGGATCTCCTGCCAGCCAAAGCCGGAGGCGGCTTCGACGCCAACCTTGGCAACGCCGTTGCCCATGACGCCGTCGCGGTAGGCGGCGTCCTGATCGGCGAACAGCTCCCAGCATGGCATGGAGACGACCCGGGTGCCGATGCCGTCGGCCTCCAGGCTGTCGCGAGCGTCGCAGGCCAACGAGACCTCCGAACCGGTCGCGACGATGGTCGCCTTGTGATCGCCGCCTTCGGCCCGCAGCACATAGCCGCCGCGCGCGCAAGGATTGTCGTCGCTGGGTTCAAGGCGCAGTTGCGGCACGCCCTGGCGGGTTAATGCCAGAACCGAAGGGGTCTTGGCCGCCCCAAGCGCGACCTGCCAGCACTCCAGTGTCTCGACCACATCGGCCGGGCGGAACACGTTGAGGTTCGGCATGGCGCGCAGCGACGCCAGGTGCTCGACCGGCTGATGGGTCGGCCCGTCCTCGCCAAGGCCGATCGAGTCGTGGGTCATGACGTAGATGACCCGCTGTTCCATCAACGCGGCAAGCCGGATCGACGGGCGGCAATAGTCGGTGAACACCAGGAACGTGCCGCCATAAGGGATGATACCGCGATGCAGCGCCATGCCGGACATGGCGGCGGCCATGGCATGCTCACGTACGCCGTAGCGCACGTAGCGACCGGCGAAGTCGCCGGGGGCGATGTCCTTCATGTTGCCGGTACGCGTGTTGTTGGAGCCCGTCAGGTCGGCTGAGCCGCCGATCATTTCTGGGGCGGCCGGAATCAGAACGTTCAGCGCCAGCTCGCTCGCCTTGCGGGTCGCGACCTTCTGCGGCTCGGCCATCAGGTCCTTCTTGTAGGCCGCGACGGCCTTGGCGATGTCGCCCGGCAGGTCGCCGGCGATGCGCCGGTCGAACTCGTGGCGCAGCGCGGCGCTGGTGCCGTCATGGGTTTTCAGCCATGCCGTCCGCGCTTCTGCGCCTCGGGCGCCTGCCTTGCGCCATGCCTGGACGACCGCATGGGGAATGTCGAACGGTTCATGCGGCCAACCGAGTTCGTCCCGGGTGGCGGCGACCTCGTCGTGACCAAGCGCCGCGCCGTGGGTCGCGGCGGTGCCCTGTTTGTTGGGAGCGCCGTATCCGATAATCGAGCGGCAGGCGATCAGGCTCGGCTCACTAGTCTTCTGGGCCGCCTCGATGGCCGCGGCGACTGCATCGTTGTCGTGGCCGTCGACCGCCATGGTGTCCCAGCCATAGGCATCGAAGCGCTGCAGCGTATCGTCGGATTCGGCGAGCGAGGTCGGCCCGTCGATCGAGATCTCGTTGTCGTCGAACAGCACGATCAGCTTGCCGAGCTTGAGATGGCCGGCCATGGAGGCAGCCTCGTGGCTGATGCCTTCCATCAGGCAGCCGTCGCCGGCGATGACATAGGTGTAGTGGTCGACGAGATCGGAAAACTCGGCGGCCATGATGCGTTCGCCAAGTGCCATGCCAACGGCGTTCGCGAAACCCTGGCCGAGCGGACCGGTGGTTGTCTCAATACCGGCGGCGTGGCCGAACTCAGGATGGCCAGCCGTCTTGCTGCCGAGCTGACGGAAGTTGCGCAGCTCGTCCATCGTCATGTCCTGATAGCCGGTCAGGTGCAGGAGCGCATAAAGCAACATCGAGCCGTGGCCGGCCGATAGGATGAAGCGGTCGCGGTCAGGCCATTCGGGCGCGCCGGCGTCGAACTTCAGGAACCGGGTGAACAGCACGGTCGCAACATCGGCCATGCCCATGGGCATGCCGGGATGGCCGCTATTGGCCTTCTGCACGGCGTCCATGGCCAGCGCCCGGATCGCGTTGGCCATGTCGCGTTCCGAAACCTGGCTTGTGGATTCGCGCGTCATTCGATGGATGTCCCGAAAGAAAAAACCGCCGCGATTGGCGCCGGTCGAAAGCGGGCGCAACATGGCGTCACCGGCCCAGAGCGTCAACCGACTTATCCCGCGCAAGACCCGCATTTCAGGGGCGGTCGATAGGGATCACCAGGTACTTTATCGGCACGCGATAAGGCGCTATGGTAGAAAGCCAAGGCAACGTATTGAAAAGTGCCGCAAATGACGGTTGAGGACACCGCCCTTAGAAAGCTGGAACGTGCGATCACCCACCTTGAGGCCGCGCTGACGGAGCGTGCGCAACAAGGAGGCGACGCCAAGCTTGGGCAGATCGAACAGGAAAACGAGCAGCTTCGCGCCGCGTTGAGCGAGGCCAAGGCCGCCCGCGCGGATCTTGAAGGCCGGGTGCGCGATGCCGGCAAGCAGATCGACGGCGCGATCAACGACCTGCGCACCGTGCTTGGCGCCTGACATGGCTCAGATACAGGTCATCATTAACGGGCGCGCGTACTCCGTCTCCTGCGGCGATGGCGAGGAGCAGCGGATCGAACAGCTCGCCGCCTATGTCGACAGCAAGATCGCCGGCCTGAAGGGTTCGCTCGGCAATCTCGGCGACCAGCGGTTGCTGGTCCTGGCGGCGCTGGTGATCTCTGACGAGCTGTGGGAAGCCCGTGAAACCGCCGGTCAGCCGGTCGTCGATCAGGTCTCGGAAACCCGCGCCGCGGCGATCGAAAATCTGGCCGGGCGCATCGAGGCGCTTGCGGGCCACCTGGAGAGCCACTAACTAACATAGCTTGGACGGGCGCTGCGCGGTGCGATGGCCGTATCCGTTCCCTGGGGCCAATGCGCTTTCACTGGGAGCTGTCTCTGTCGGGGGTCTTGCCCTCGTTACGCGGCGCCCACCTGCTGATGCAGGCCACAGTGGAAGGTAGACTGCGGTTGCCGGCCGAGGCGGCCCCGTCCAGACCGATCCGGGGGCTATGGACGTCAAGAAGCAAAAAAAGCTCATGCGCGCCGAAGCGCGCGCGCGCCGCGCCGAGGCTCATAGCCGCCAAGCCGGCGCGACGGAGCGTGCGCTCGGACACTTTCAGGACGCCATAGGTTTTCCCAACGGTGCCGTCGTGTCGGGCTACTTGCCGGTCGACGACGAGTTTGACGTCGTGCCGTTTCTCGCCGCCGCCAACCAGCATGGCTGCGCGACCGGACTGCCGTTTGTGCCGGGCAAGGCCGAGCCCCTGGTGTTCCGCGCCTGGGCGCCCGGCGACCCGCTGGTCGACGGTGCGCTCAACATCCCGGTGCCGCCCGATGACGCGCCGGTCGTCGCGCCCACCTTGCTGCTGGTGCCGATGCTAGCCTTTGACTCCGTCGGCTACCGCCTGGGTTACGGCGGCGGCTTCTATGACAGAACGTTATCGTTGCTGAAGGCGTCCAACTCGTCGACGCTGGCGGTCGGCGTTGCCTATGCGGCGCAGCGGGTCGATGCGGTGCCCCGCAATCACTTCGATCAACCGCTGGATTGGATCGTTACCGAGGAGGGCGCGACGGCGTTCGAGCGAGCATGATTTGTCCCGATCCCAACGAGCCTGCCGTCATCACCGACTTCCCCTGCGCGATCAAAGAGATCGAGCACCAGTGGATACCGATGGGCGACGGTGTTCGTCTGTCCGCGCGCATCTGGCTGCCCGACGACGCCGAGACCGATCCGGTGCCGGCGATCCTGGAATACATCCCCTACCGCAAGCGCGACGGCACGCGCGGCTGGGACGATCCGCGCCACGCCTATTGGGCGGGCCACGGTTACGCGTCGATCCGTCTCGACATTCGCGGCACCGGTGAATCGGAAGGCCTGATTACCGACGAATACACCCTGCAGGAACAGGACGACGCGGTCGAGGCGATCGCCTGGATCGCCGCGCAGCCCTGGTGCACGGGCAATGTCGGCATGACCGGCATCTCCTGGGGCGGATTCAACAGCCTGCAGGTCGCCGCGCGCCGGCCGCCGGCACTCAAGGCGATCATCACCCACTGCTCGACCGACGACCGGTACGCCGACGACGTGCATTTCATGGGCGGTTGTGTGCTGTCGGACGGCTTCTTTTGGGGCTCGGGCTTCCACATCATCTCGTCCAAGCAACCCGACCCGGCGATCGTCGGCGACGGCTGGCGCGAGGCATGGAAGGTGCGTCTGGAAAACGCCGAACCGGCGCTGACGTCGATCTGGATGCAGCACCAGCGCCGCGACGCCTACTGGAAACACGGCTCGGTGTGCGAGAACTATGACGACATCACCTGCGCGGTTTACGCGGTCGGCGGCTGGAACGACGGATACTCGAACGCGGTTCCGCGGATGCTGGCGAACCTCACGTGCCCGCGCAAAGGTCTGGTCGGGCCGTGGGGACACAAGTACCCGCAGGACGCGATCCCTGCGCCCTCCATCGGCTTCCTGCAGGACTCGCTGCGCTGGTGGGATCACTGGCTGAAGGACCAGGACACCGGCATCATGGACGAGCCGATGTACCGCGTCTGGATGGGCGAACCAGCCAAACCGGAGGCCAGCCAGGCGGTGGTTCCCGGTCGCTGGGTCACCGAGCCGACGTGGCCGTCGCCGAACATCGCGACCGAGACGCTCGCCATCAATGCCGACGGCTTGGCGGATAAGGCGGGCGACGAAGCCGTACTGGAGCACCGCTCGCCGCAGACGGTCGGTGTCGCGGCCGGCGTCTGGTGTCCTTATGGCCTGGGCGGGTCGAGCCCAGATCTGCCGATCGATCAGCGCGAAGACGACGCACGCTCACTCTGTTTCGATGGCGCGCCGCTGGCCGAACCGATCGCCATCATGGGCGCGCCGGTGGTGCGCTTGAAACTCGCCATCGACCGGCCCCAGGGTTTTGTCGCCGTGCGCCTGAACGATGTGCACCCGGACGGTCAGGTGCAGCGGATTACCTTCGGCGTGCTGAACCTGAGCCACCGCAAGAGCCACGAGTTCCCCGAGCCGATGACGCCGGGCGCATTCGACGAGGTCACCGTGCAGCTCAATGACATCGGTCACGTGTTCCGGCCGGGCCACAGGATCCGCGTCGCCATCTCGACAACCTATTGGCCGATGGTCTGGCCATCGCCGGAACCGGTCACCCTTTCACTGGCTGCTGGGACCAGCGCGCTGGTCCTTCCGGTGCGCGGTACCGATACGGACGTCACGGCCTTCCCGGCGCCGCAAATGGCGCCGCTGGTTGAAACGCGGGTCATCGAAGACGGTGCTGGCACGCGCACGGTCGAACGCAATTTGGCGACGGCCGAACAGCTTGTGCGCGTCGTCGAGGATGGCGGCGTCTGGTACCTGGCGCCGGTCGATGTCACCTGCGCCGACGGCGTGACGTGGGAAGCGTGCATCCAGGACGACGACCCCTTAAGCGCGCAGATCACCTATCGCTGGCACAACGGCAGGCGGCGCGACGGCACCGACTATGACGTTGAAACCCGCAGCGCCATGACCATTCATGCGACCGCCAAGGACTTCGTTTTCGCGGCGGACATCGACGCCTTCGATGGCGGCAGGCGCATCTTTTCCCGGCGCTGGGACGAGACCATTCCGCGCGACAACGTGTAGACTGCCGCCGCCCGCATCCATAGGAGTTCTACCATGTCCCGGGAGACCATAACCAACGCGACCGCAGATCGTTTCCGTTATCAGCGCTTGATGGAAACCTTCGACACGCCCGCCGCGCCCGCGTTCGAGGATGCCGGCCAGCAGGAGAAGATCTGGGGCGCCGTCTGGGGCGCAGACAGCGAAGTCGGCACGTTGCGCACCATCCTGGTCCATCGGCCGGGCGACGAGATCAAGCGGGTGACCGAGGACTGGTACGATCCGGAGCTCGAGAGTTACTGCAACCGCGAGGAAGGGATCTGGTGGCGCGGCCGCAACGGTCCCGATCTGCCGGCGATGCAGCAGGCGCACGACCAGTTCACATCCATTCTGCGGGAGAACGGTGTCGAGGTCGCCTATATCCACGAGAACGGCCAGCCGACCAACCGGCCGGTGCCGATCAAGCAGATGTCGCCGCGCGATATCGTCATCGGTGTGCCCGGCGGCGCGATTGTCTGCCGCCCCAACGCCAAGGGACGCCGTGAGGAGAGTTTTTGGGCGGCGCGCCGGGTGATGGAGATGGGTTGCCCGATCATCCGCACGATATCGGGCACCGGCATTGTCGAAGGCGGCAGCTTCATGTGGATCGACGCGAAGACCGCTGCGCTCAGCACCGGCCTTTGCGCCAACCGGGAGGGGGTCGAGCAGGTGCGCGAGGTGCTGGCCCATGTCGGAGTCGATCTGATTACCGTCCAGGTGCCGGGCTATGGCCAACACCTTGACGGCTTTTGCTCGATGATCGACACCGACAAGGCGCTGATCAATCCGACGCTGCTACCCTATGACTTCGTTCAGGTCTTGCAGGAGCGCGGCATCGAGCCGATCGCGCTGTCGCCAGAGGATCCGCCCTTTGCCGTCAATCTGGTGCCGCTTGGGCCGGGCCGCGTGATCGCCAGCGAAATGTCGCCGCGCACCCGCGAAACGCTGGAGGCCCGAGGGGTCGAGGTCATCCAACTTGACTATGAGGCGTGCTGGAGTTCCGGCGGCGGTTTGCGCTGCAACTCCGCGCCGCTTGCCCGCGATTCCGTCTAACGCAAGGAAAACACCATGGCGAAGAAGGAAACCGCTCTCATCGTCGGTGCCGGATCAGGCCTCAGCGCCTCGGTCGCCCGCCTCTTTCAGATCGAGGGCATGGATGTCTCGTTGTCCGCCCGCAACACGGACAAGCTCAAGGACCTCGCCAGCGAGATTGGCGCCAAGACCTATGCTGTCGACGTCGCCGATCCGGCCTCGGTCGCGGCGCTTTTCGAGGCCGTCGACGCCGACACGGGAACTCCGGACGTCGTCGTCTTCAACCCCAGCTACCGCGTGCGCGGGCCGGTCGCTGAACTTGATCCCGAGGAGGTTCGCAAGACGCTGATGATCACCTGCTTCGGCGGTTTTCTGGTCGGTCAGCAGGCGACACGGCGCATGGAGGAAAAGGGCGGCGGCACCATCCTTTTCACCGGTGCGTCGGCCGGCGTGAAGGGGTATCCCAACTCCGCGCCCTTCGCGATGGGCAAGTTCGGTCTGCGCGGTCTGATCCAGAGCATGGCGCGCGAACTGCAGCCCAAGAACATCCACGTCGCGCACTTCGTGATCGACGGCGGCATCGGCAAATCGGACGACGACACCAAGCTCGATCCCGATGCCATCGCCAAGACCTATCTGGATGTCCATCGGCAACACCGCAGTGCCTGGACCTGGGAGGTCGAGCTCAGACCATGGAAGGAAACGTTCTGAGAGCCGCACAATGAAACCGTTCGAGCCGATCGATCCGATCGAGGCGGGGTTCGCCGCCGATGCGCTGGCTGAGGCTGTTGCCCATGCCGAAGCGAACGAGACGTCGTGGCCTCGGGACGTCGGCCAGCACCTGGAGAATGGCCGGTTCCTGGACCGCGAACACGGCGCCATCATTGGACCGACACGTCCGCGCGGCGGCCCCGCCGGTCTGATCGTCCGCGACGGCCGGCTCGTCACAACATGGGGTGATGTCGGACGCGCCGATATGACGTTCAGTGTCACCAAGAGTGTGATGTCGGCGCTCGCCGGCATCGCTTACGACCGCGGCCTGTTGCCCGATCTCGATGCGCCGGTCGCCGAGCTGGTCGACGATGGCGGTTTCGACAGTCCGCAGAACGCATCGATCACGTGGCGCCATCTGCTCCAGCAGACCAGCGAGTGGGAAGGCACCTTGTGGGACAAGCCCGATCTGGTTGACCGCAACCGCGATGTCTCCGGCGGCGACAACAGCCGCAAGGGCGAGCACCGCGACTTGCAGGCGCCGGGTACCTATTGGGAGTACAATGACGTCCGGGTCAACCGGCTCAGCCTGGCCCTGATGCGGTTGTTCAACCAGCCGCTGCCGGTCGTGCTGAAGGAGGCGATCATGGAACCGGTCGGCGCTTCGGACGGCTGGGAGTGGCATGGCTACGAGAACTCGTGGATCGAGCTCGACGGCGAACGCCACCAGTCGGTCTCGGGCGGCGGCCACTGGGGCGGCGGCATGTTTGTCTCAGCCTCGGACCTTGCACGGCTGGGTCTGCTTTACCTGAACGACGGACGGTGGGGCGAGCGGCAGATCCTGACAAAGGCGTGGATCGACCTCACCAGGACACCATGCGACATCTATGCGCCCTATGGCTTCCTTTGGTGGTTGAACACGGGCAGGGCGATGTTTCCGGCCGCGCCGGAGAGCAGCTACTTTGCGTTGGGTTCCGGCGGCCACGTGATCTGGGTTGATCCCGACCGCGACATGGTGGCGGTCATGCGCTGGCTCGACGACGAGGCCCAGGACGGCTTCATCGAACGCACTTTAGCGGCGGCAAGATAGGATCTTTCTGGCGCGCTGCCGCGCGCAACCCCTCACCCCACCCCTCTCAGAGAGAGCGCGGCTTTGTTTCCCTCGCCCCTGGAGGGAGAGGGATGTGAAGGGTTAGGCGCGTAGCGCCTTAGCCGGAGCTGGGTGAGGGGGTATCGCGACCTAGCCCATTGCCGCCAAGCCGGCGAGCATGCGGCGCTGGGTGTCGTGGGCGCGCTGCCAGACATCGCGCTTCCAGGCATCGTCGTCGCCATAGAAGCAGCGGCGGATCTCCGCCTTGATGGCGCGGCCCTGGTCGCTGTCCAGATCGCCGTGGTTGTGCAGCCAGCAGTCGGCGCGCAACGAGCCCAGGACCTCCGGTACAGGCTGCGTGCCATATTCGAGCGTCACCAGAGTATGGCTGGCATGCGGCGAGGCCTCTTTGATGGTCACCGCGTTGACCCCGGTCAGGGGTGCGGAGGTCGAGGACCCATCATCGGTCGATGTCACATCATCGCCGATCCACTGTACGAGGCGGTCGTGGCCAGCCTCGCCGGGCGTGTGATCGGAAATCGGCTCGCCATAGCCATAAGGCCCAAGGCCGGTGTGATAGTCGATGAAACCGACATGACGGGCGCCCGTGGCATGGCGCGCGACGATGTCTCGCATGCGGCCGGCCGACCAGACCTCGAACTGACCGCCGAAGAAGAGGCCTTCCGGGTGAACGTGCTGGCCCTGCGAGATCGCGCCCTGAAGCGCCATGTCGCCATGCTTGTCCGCATAGGCCTGCAGGATCTCGTCGGCCGCGGCGCGCGCGTCGTCCGACCAGTCGGCCGGGCAGATGGCGTGCTGCAGTTCCACATAGCCGTGGTTTTGGGGATAGGGCGCTGAGTGATCGACATGGTTGCGGTTCAGGTCGACATTGTCCTCGTTGACCCGGCGCAGCCACGAAAAGCCGTGGGGATTGATTGCGTGGATCAGCACCATCGCGGTGTTGTCAGGCAGTTCGCCGGCCTGACCAGAGACCAGCGTGCCGACCTGCGCGCCTGAGCCACAGAAACCTTCGACCCCATGGGTCGCCGACATGGTGAAGAGAACGATATCGGCGTCATCGGGCCCGATGCGCACGACATCGGTCGCGATCTCCTCACCCGCCATGCCCTTGTTGGGATTGACGTGATGCTCGGGCTCAAGCCCGGCCTCGGCCGCGGCACCAAGAAACTTGCGCCGCGCGTCGTCATAGGAAGCGGAGAAGTAGTCGCTGGGGTTAGCCATTACGTTGATCCGTTCGAGTGGTGCCAGCCGAAAGCTAGCACGCGCCCAGACGGGGTGTTCAACCCCGGCGTGTCGAATCAGGCGGTCTGGTGGCGCGCGCGTGCGCCGCGCTCGATGGCGGCGGCGGTCAGGCGGTCGATGCTGAGCCGCCAACGCAGCTGCTGCAGGACCGTCATTTCCGATTCCACGATGTCCAGGTCGGCGGCCGCCACGTCGCAGGCCAGCGCATAGGCGGTCTCACGCAGCTTGGCGGGCAGCGCCTCGAAGATGACGGTCAGCACGGTCTCGAAGCCGTCATCCTCGTTCAGCATGGTCGCGCAGGACTGGGCGATCTTGGGCAGCTCGTCCTCGTTAAAGTCCGTGAAGACCGGCAGCCGGCGGACGATGTCGCCAATCGCGTGCAGTTCGCTGTCGGTCATATTGCTGTCGGCCGCCGATACCATGACCATGGTGTAGATAAGCGCGGCGTGGTGGTCGAGCTGCGTCATGGCGCGTCGCTAACCTCTTGAACGTGTTGACGGGATGTCCCCTGAAACAGATGGCTGAATCCGCCCTAACCGCTTGGTGTCTGGCGGACTCGGGGCGGAATGTAGGTATTGAAGAGCCCCTTGTCGAGGGCAGTCGATTCAAGGTTCTTTCGGCAGGAATTCGGCGATATCGGCAATCGCCTGGGCCAGCCCGACGCGCTCTACCTCGACCTCCGCTGGAAAGGCGGTCAGCAGCCTTGAGGGAAGCGCTTTGTCGAGCATGACAAAGACGCCTTTGTCGTCGGCCCGGCGCACCAGCCGCCCGAAGGCTTGGCGCAGGCGCAGCCGGGTCAAAAGATCGTCATAGCGATTGCCGCCAAAGACCTCGCGCCGGGCCTTGTGCACGATATCCGGGCGCGGCCAGGGCACGCGGTCGAAGACGACCAGGCGAAGGGATCGGCCGGGGACATCGACACCATCCCGTACCGCGTCGGTTCCCAGAAGGCAGGAATCGGTCTCGGCGCGGAAGATATCGACCAGGGTGCCCGTATCCATGGCATCGACATGCTGGGCATAGAGTGTCAGGCCCGCGGCATCGAGGTCGGCGGCCATGGTCTTGTGCACGCGGCGCAGGCGGCTGATGGCGGTGAACAAGCCGAGCGCGCCGCCGCCCGCCGCCTTGAACAGCTCGCGATAGGCGGCAGCGACCTGGTCCGGCTGGTTGCGTCCGACATCGGTGATGACGAAGACGCGGGTCTGGGTGGCGTAGTCGAAGGGTGAGAGCACCTCCGCCACGTCAGCCGGTTCGGCCAGATGACGCAGGCCCGTGCGCAGCCGCGCGGAATCCCAGTCGTCGGTTTCCTCATCGCCGGCGCGGTCGCGCAAGGTCGCGGAGGTGATGATAAGGCCGTGACTGCGTTCGGCGACGTGGTTGGCGAAGGGCAGGCCGGGATCGCGCCAGTGCCGGTGCATACCGACATCAAGCTCGCGGCCATCGATGCGGTCCAGGCTAAACCAGTCGACAAAGGCCTCCGGTGTTTCCTGTTCGAGCTCCGCCAGCATGCGACGCCATGCCGCGAGCGTGACCAAACCGCGCCGCTTGAGGCCGCGGATCACCGCTTCCATGCGTACCCGCGTCGATGACTCCAGGCTGTCCGCATTGTCGTCCAACTGGGCCTTGATGTTCTGGGCCAACCGCAGCAGCGGCTCGAGCAGATCCTGAAGCGCGCCATCCAGGACGCGCGCCGCGTCGATCAGCCCGTCGACGGCGGGCGTCACCTGGCACTCCAGGTTATAGCCGCGATCGTCCTCGCCGACGCGGGCCAGGACCTGGCGGCGGATATGGGCCAGGAACTTTTCGGCCGGTGTGCGCGGCACCTCGTCCACCAAGCGCTGGCGCCAGCCCTCCGCCGGCAGGCAGCGGGCTGCCTGGAGCGCGGCCTGAAGATGCTCAAGCCCCTCGTCGTCGATCAGGTCGGAGACGCGCCGCTCCAGACCGCGCGCTCGGGTGCGCCTGCCCTCCGCGCCCAGGATCCAGCGGCGCAGTTCGGCGCCTTCCATGCCGGTGATATGGGCGGAGAAAGCGCCATCGGCGGCGTCGAACAGGTGATGTCCCTCGTCGAAGATGTAGCGGGTCGGCAGCAGACCGTCGTTGTCGTCCTCGGCCATGGCGGCCTGGATCAGGACCAGCGCGTGGTTGGCGACGACGATGTCGGCGCGCCGCGCCTTGCGGATCGAACGCTCGATATAGCAGCGGCGGTAGTGTGGGCAGGCCGAATAGATGCATTCGCCGCGTTGATCGGTCAGCGCCAGCGTGCGCCGTGTTCCCAGGATGTCGGTCAGCCAGGACGGAAAGTCGCCGCCGACCATGTCGCCGTCGCGGGTCGCCACCGCCCAGCGCGCGACCAGACCCAATGCCACCGCATCGGACACGCGGCCGCCGAGCGCCTGGACGGCGTTCTCCATGTTCAGCAGGCACAGATAGTTTTCGCGCCCCTTGCGTACGACGACACGGCGTGACTTTTCGGCGGGGTCCGGGAACAGGCGGTCGAGTTCCTGGTCGACCTGGCGCTGCAGGTTCTTGGTAAAGGTGCTGATCCAGACGGCCCCGTCGTTCTTCCTGGCCCAAACGCTGGCTGGCGCGATGTAGCCCAGCGTCTTGCCGACGCCGGTGCCTGCCTCGGCCAGCACCGCATGGGGATGACCGGTGCGCTCGCGCGGCTGAAACGCCGGGATCAGCGCTGCCGCATAGTCAGCCTGCTGGGGCCGCGCCTCGGCACCGTCGCCGAGCAGTTCGGCGAGGCGCAGGCGGGCTTCGTCCTCAGTAACCGGGTTGTGGCCAGGTGGCGTGCGCGGCGCTGTCTCGTCCCACTCATCAATCTGGTGCCACACATCCAGTCCGGCCCGGACCGTCGGTTCGGCGCGCAGCGCGAACAAAACGGCGTCCGCCCAAAGCCAGCCGCCGCGTCCCATGGCGGCGGCGACGGCCTGGGCTTTCTCCCGTTCATCGGCGACCAGGCCAAGCAGGTCGTCGAGCAGGATCTGGGCGGCGCGCCGCAGCACCAGCGCCTGGTCGGCGAGATCGTGGGGCAAGGCGATGGCAAGCGCCTCGGCCATGCCATGGGGCGTCGGCACGCAGAACTGGGCCGGGCGCACGAACGCCCACAACTCCAGAAGATCAAGTGCCGGCGCATCACGCGCGCCGATGCGCCGGCGCAGCGACGCGGCGTGGCAAACCAGCGGTGCCGGACCGGCTTCCCAGCGCCGGCGCGCGTCGGCGGCGGTCAGCTCATCGATCTCGCCGTCGCCGTTCAACAGCAAGGCGCCCGCGGTTCCGGCGACCAGAACGTCGGCGGCGCGTTGACCGGGCAGGGCGTCGGCATCGTGAAGCATGGGCCAGCACTATAGCCTGAGTGGGCGCACGGCCAGCCGAATCAAGCGTCGAAGAGGCGCTGGTGCTTAGTCCTGTATCGAGCGTGTCGCGTCGTCGAAGATCTTGGTCGTGACGCTGGTGACCGTGCCGGGATCCAGGCACCGCAGGTTGACGCTGATATCGTTCGGGTGCGAGCGGGGGATATAGAACGACTTGATGCCGCAGGCCGAGCAGAAGTAGTGCTTTGCGATGCCTGTGTTGAACGTATAGAGCGTCAAGTACTCGTCACCCTGGGTCAGTTCAAAATCTGATGTTGGCACGATCAGGTGCAGATAGCCGATCATCTGACAAAGCGTGCAGTTGCAGTCCAGAACCGTCACATCCGACGGCGCGGAGACGCGGAACCGGACCTTGCCGCAGTGGCAGCCGCCTTCGTGTTGCATCGCGTGACCTTCCGATTTCGAGGGTAGGCGATGTAAGCACGTCGCGGCGCCGGTGTCATGACGCCGGCGCGCACCAGGATTGCTGCTTTGTGGGCGAGCGCTCCACACTCAATTCATGCTATGATTGCTTGCGGCCGACGGATTGTGGGGGATTGAGTTCATGATTGCGCTTCTGTTTGCGTTGTTCGCTGTGGCGATGGTGTTGGCGTGGTTCGACCGCTGGCGGTCGGCCTATTGGTTGTTCGCGGTGTCGCTCCTGTTGAGCATCTACTGGTTCGACTACCACGCGACGACAACACTCGAAATCAAGCTGTGAGGGCCGGGCGATGATTGTTGCACCGCATCCGTCACGGACCCTGAATGCCATTGGCCTTCTGGTCATCTGTTTCATCCTGATCGCGGCCTATGCCTTTCAGTTCGCGCTCGGCGAGCTGCCGTGTCCGCTCTGCCTGCTACAGCGGGTCGGACTGGTCGCGGTTGGTTTCGGCCTGTCGCTCAACCTGATCTATGGCGCCAAACCGCACCATTACGGCATCATGCTGATCGGCGGGCTGTTCGGCATGTCCGTCTCGATCCGCCAGATCCTGCTGCATATCGTTCCGGGCACCGGCGCCTACGGTTCGCCGTTCCTGGGTCTGCATTACTACACCTGGGCGGGCCTCGCCTTCTTCCTGGTGCTGGTCGGCACCGCAATCATGTTGCTGTTCGAAGGTCAGTACAAAACACCGCTGAAGGATCAGCCGGGCCACGAAAAATTCGGCGGCCACAAGCTCGCCAAGTTCGCTTTCGTCCTGATGCTGGTGCTGGTGCTGGCAAACGCGGTCTCGACGCTGATCGAATGCGGACCCGGCATTTGCGCCGATCCGCCGACCGATTACAGGCTGATCGAGGATCTGGAAGGCAGTGGTTAACGGCGGGTATGTGACCGCAATCAATTGACGCCCGGGCGCTCTCCACCTAGTTTCCGCCGCGCTTTCTTTAGTTGGAGGATAGACCGATGGCGTCGCTGCGCGAGCTCGCCCAGGACAGCAAAGCATGGCCGTTCGAGGAAGCGCGCAAGCTGATCAAACGGCTCGACGGCAAGCTGCCTGAGAAGGGCTACGTGCTGTTCGAGACCGGTTACGGTCCCTCCGGTCTGCCACATATCGGCACGTTCGGCGAGGTCGTGCGCACGACCATGGTGCGTCACGCTTTCTCGGTCCTCAGCGACATGCCGACACGCCTCTTTGCGTTCTCCGACGACATGGACGGCCTGCGCAAGGTGCCGGACAACGTGCCGAACAAGGACGTCATGGAGCAGTACATCGGCCAGCCGTTGACCAAAGTGCCCGATCCCTTCTCGAATGAGTACGACAGCTTCGGCCACCACAACAACGCGCGCCTGCGTGCGTTCCTTGACCAGTTCGGATTTGAGTACGAGTTCCAAAGCTCGACCGACTGGTACAACAGTGGTCGGTTCGACGGCGAACTCCTGAACGTGCTGCGCCATTACGACGACGTCATGGCGATCATGCTGAAGACCTTGCGCGAGGAACGGCGCCAGACTTATTCGCCGTTCCTGCCGATCTCGCCTAAGACCGGCAAGGTGCTCCAGGTGCCGACGATCGCGACCGATCCGGACGCTGGCACGATCACGTTCGAAGACGAGGACGGCACGGTGGTCGAACAGCCGGTCACCGGCGGCCACTGCAAGCTCAACTGGCGCCCGGACTGGGCGATGCGCTGGAAGGCGCTGGATGTCGACTACGAGATGTCGGGCAAGGACCTGATCGATTCGGTCAAGGTCGCCAACACAATTCTGAAAGTCCTGGGCGGCAAGCCGCCGGCCGGTTTCCACTATGAACTCTTCCTGGACGAGGATGGCGAGAAGATCTCGAAGTCGCGCGGCAACGGCCTCACCATCGAGGAATGGTTGCGCTACGGCACAGAGGATAGCCTCTCTCTCTTCATGTATGTGAAGCCCCGTACAGCGAAGCGCCTCTTCTTCGACGTCATTCCGAAGAACGTCGACGACTACGCGGCCTACACGGCGCAATACGCCGGCGATGACGACCCGGCCAAGCGCATCGACAATCCGCTGTGGCACATCCATAACGGCGACCCGTCGCTTGCCGAACAGCCGCTGAGCTACGCGGTGCTGCTGAACCTGGCGAGCGTGTGCAACGCCGAGGACAGGAGTGTCCTGTGGGGTTTCATCAGCCGCTATCTGCCTGGTACGACGGCGGAAACTGCGCCTTTGCTCGACCAGCTCGCCGGGCTCGCGGTCAACTACTATCAGGACTTCGTCAAGCCCCAGCGCGTGTTCCGCGCGGCGAGCGACATGGAGAAGAACGCCATAGAAGATCTGGCGGGACGAATTGCGGCGCTGCCGGACGATGCGGACAGCGAGACGATCCAGGCCGAGGTCTACGCGGTCGGCAAGGAACACGGCTTCGATCCGCTGCGGGCCTGGTTCAAGGCGCTCTACGAGGTCCTGCTGGGCCAGAGCCAGGGGCCGCGCTTCGGCTCGTTCGTGGCGCTCTATGGTCGTAGCGAGACCCTGGCGCTGATCGAGGAGGCGTTGCGCGGCGACCTCGTCGCGGGCGGCGCGCCGGCGGCATGATGGACCGGGCGCTCGTCGGGCTCGTTGCATTGGTGACCGGCTCGGCGGACGGTATCGGCAAGGCGATCGCCTACCGGCTGGCCGAGCAAGGCGCGTCGATCATCCTGCACGACATCAAGACCGACAAGCTCGCGGCGACCGCAACGGAAATCCGCGACCTCGGCGTCGATGTCGCAACCATAGCCGTCGATATCCGCGATGCAGCGGCGATGCGCTCGACCTACGATGACGCCGTCGCCCAGTTGGGCGATGTCGCCCTTCTGGTCAACAACGCCGGCGTCGGGTTGATGGGACCGGGTGACCTGGTCGATGTCACGGAGGAAGACTTCGACCGCATGTTCGCTGTGCACGTGAAGGGCGCCTTTCAGGTCACACAGATGGTGGTGCCGGGCATGAAGCAGCGCGGCTTCGGTCGCATCGTCAACATCGCGTCCAACCGGGGGCAGGTCGGGTTTACCTCGGGGTCGCACTATTCGGGCGCCAAGGCGGCACTGATTGGCCTGACCAAGGCCTGGGCCAAGGAACTGGCGCCATCGGGTATCCAGGTCAACGCCATCGCGCCGGGTGTGGTGAAGACGCCGATGACCATGGCGCACGGTATCGACGCAGTGCACGAGGAAGCCCAGGACAACCTGATCAAGCGCTGGGCCGAACCCGACGAGATCGCCGCCACGGCTGTCTTTCTGATGTCGCCCGACGGTGCCTATTACACCGGCCAGGTGTTGTGTCCCAACGGCGGTGATCCGGTGGTCGGCATTTAGGGCCTCTCTGCTTCTCCCGCGACGGAAGGCGACCAGAGCAGATCGCATTCTATCTGAATCGCTTGCGATCTAGATAGAATGCGTGAATCTGCTCTAATTATGTGATCGAGAGCGGATTCACGCGATTAACGAGAGCCGCTCGATGGCTCTGATTAATTGCGATCCGCTCTAAGGTGTCACGACACGTCGATACCGAGGGTCGAAACGCCGCGCGGCTGTCGATAGGGGATCGGGGGTACGTCACGTGATCAGCAGCGAAAGCCGCAAGTGGTGGGTGTTGATCGCCTTGGGCGCGGTTGCCGGGCTGTTGCTGCTCGACGAGACGGTGGTCGGTGTTGCCCTGCCGTCCATGCGGCAGGACCTTGGTATGACTCAGACCCAGGCCCACTGGGTTATCAGCGTCTACTTCCTAGCCTTCACGGCATTCGCCGCGGTTTGCGGCAAGTTGGGCGACATCATCGGCTTCAAGAACGTTGTCTTGGTTGGCGGAACTCTGTTCGGCTTGGCTTCGGTGGTCTGCGGTTTCGCCTCCGATGGCGCGGTCCTGATCGCGGCGCGTGCCGTTCAGGGACTCGGCGCGGCCGTCTTATTCCCGGCCTCCATGGCCATGGTCGCGGTTGCCTTCCCGCCCGAGCAACGCGGCATGGCCATTGGTGTCTACGGCGCCATTGCCACCATATTCATGGCGACCGGTCCGCTGGTCGGCGGTCTGCTGACCGAACTGCTGTCGTGGCCGTGGATCTTCTGGATCAACGTGCCCGTGGTGCTCGGGATCATCGTCGTCATCACGTTTGCCTGGGACGACCCGCCGCGTGACAGCGAGCGGCCGCGCCTGGATTACGCCGGTCTTGTCACGCTGGTCGCCGGCCTGGGCATGGTCACCTTCGCCGTCATGCAGGGCGCGAGCTGGGGCTGGACGCAGCCCGTCATTCTCGGCCTGATCGTGGGCGGCCTCGTCGCCATTGTGCTCTTCGTCGTGATTGAAAGCAGGACCGAGACGCCCTTGCTGGAGGTCGATCTTTTTCGTTCCGCCTCGTTCAGCGCAACGACCTTGGTGCTCTTCATCGGTCAGTACTGCAAGCTTGTCGTCGTCGTCTTTGGCGCGGTTTATCTCCAGGATGCTTTGGGCATGAGCCCACTGACTACCGGGTTTGCGCTGTTGGTTGCGGTGGCGGGTTTCCCCATTCTCACTGGCCCCGTGGGCCGCATCGCCGACAAACACGGCGCCAGGCGACCTGTCCTGGCCGGTCTGGCGGTCGCCACCGTGGCGATGGCCTGGCTTGGCGTGGCATCCACGTGGGACGATTATCTCCTGCTGTTGCCCGGCCTGATCGGCTGGGGCCTTAGCATGCCGTTTTGTTATGTCCCGGCATTGCGTTTGATCGCCAATTCGGTGGCGCCGGAAAAGCAGGGTCAGGCCAGCGGCATCAGCGCGACGTCGCGCCTTGTTGGCGGGACGGCCGCCGTGTCGATTTCCAGCACGGTTGTCGTGGCGACCGGCAGCTTCGCGATTGTCTTTCTGGTGACGGCCGCGCTGATGCTCGTGACGTTGTTGTTCGGCTGGGCGGCGATCGAACAACGGCGCCGCGGTGTGGACTGACCCGTAAAGCGCGACTTGGTAGAGTTGCCCGGTATTGCTCACCGGCTGCGGTGATGCGGCCGGCCTATCGCCGGGACGATGCTCGGACGATTTGAACCCAGCCAGCGAGGGATCGGGCATGGCGCTCGATCAGGAGGAGTTTGATTCAGTCCGACCCTGATGACGGAGGATGCTCAAGAGGGCCAATGCTTGAAGATTTTGTCTCGGACGTGAAAGACCTGTTGCAACCGGAACAGATTCTGGCGGGAAAAGACGAGATTGCTAAGCAGGTGGAGAACGTCACGTCATATGACGTCGACGTGCCCCTGATCCTCTATCCTGAATCGGCTGAAGAGGTGCGCCACATCGTCCTGGCCGCGAACCGGTTCAAAGTCGGTTTGCAACCATACAGTACGGGGAAGTCCTGGGGGCTTGGGTCCAAGCTGTCGACGCGAGGCGGGCTCGTGCTTGTCGACCTCCATCGGATGAACAAGATCATCGACGTGAATGAGGATTTCGGTTACGCGATTATCGAACCTGGCGTTACGCAGCGTCAGCTCTTCACGCATCTCCAAGAGAACGGCTCGGGCTATATCTGTGACTCAACGGGGTCCGGCGCAGAAACGAGCGTCTTGGGAAACGCGCTCGATAAGGGCGTGGGGTACAATGTAGAGCGCTTCAAGCAACTGACTAATCTTGAGATCATCTTAGGGGATGGCCGGATGTTCAAGACCGGCTTTGGGCACTACGAGGGGTGTAGAGCAGTCCATACGTTTCCCGATGGTATTGGCCCTTCCTATCTTCGGATGTTTCTGCAGTCGAATTTCGGCATCGTTGTCCGCGCCACGGTCCAGCTGCTGCCACGGCCGGAAAAGAACTGCATGTTTATCACCGTTCTGAAGAGCAAAGACCACCTTGGTGAGGCGATTGGAGCGCTCAAGAAACTCAAACAACGGAACGTCGTGACCTCGGTGACCCATTACTATGAAAAACTGCGCGTGCAGAACGGTCTCGCTCCGGTGCTCCATCAAGAGCTTGAGGACCAGGGAGTTCAGTTAAGCCGCGAGGAGGTCATGGCGTTTCTTGACCGCTACACCTTCGGCGACGGCATGATCTTTTCGAACATCGGCGGCTCCAAACATCATGTGAGGGCAGCGCGAAGAGCCCTGAGGGCGCTGCGGCCCTATGGGAGGACGTTCTATGTCACCGACGGGCTGATTTCGCTTGGGCTCTCTGCCACCAAGCTTGTCGGCTGGAAGAAGATGCATTGCTTTGTGAAGTCTTGCGCCGGGTTTTACGGCATGGCCCTGGGAGAGCCGACCGATCAGACGCTGATGAGCCTTTACTGGTCGACCGCGACCGAGCTTCCCGACGGTTGGACTAACCCCGATCACACCGATATCGGCATGCACTTCATCGTCCCGACCGTTCCAATGGACGTCAAGCTGGTACAAGAGGCGGACGCCATCGTCCACGAGGTCAACGCGCACTACAAGAAGGTGGAGGCGAGTTACGCGTTCGGGCTCGTGGATGACAAGACCACCCAGTTCAGCATCTCGACCCATTTCGATCGCAATGATGATGAAGCGCGTGACGAATCATATGCTCTGGCCAAGGAACTCAATCAGGCATTCATGAAGGCCGGGTTCCATCCCAACCGCCTGTTTGTCGGTTTCATGGATCTTGCCGTCGATCCAGACGACGTGTTCTGGCAGGTCACACGGGATATCAAGTCGGTTCTCGATCCAAATGGCATCATCGCGCCGGGGCACTTCAACCTTGCCTGACCAACGCCACGGTATAGAGGCAGCCGAAAGACGTGGGAGTTTCGAAGTCGATTCGGCGTTTCCCCGCATGGGGTTCAACCGCGCCCCCTCTCTAAGCGCTGGTCCCCTCGCGGGGTGCTGACGACGGC
The DNA here is from genome assembly GCA_039028155.1 of Pseudomonadota bacterium. Classification (NCBI taxonomy): domain Bacteria; kingdom Pseudomonadati; phylum Pseudomonadota; species Pseudomonadota bacterium. Next base: position 30,912 of record JBCCIS010000032.1, on the reverse strand, counting down.
TGATCACGAGGATGACTGCGCGACGATCCAATCGCGGAAACGCGCGACCTCCGGCCGCGCGACGGCGCCCGGTGTCGTGACGAGGTCGTAGCCGATGTCGGTAACGGCGATTTGGGGAAGTGGGTTGACGAGCAGCTTGGCGTCGACGAGATCGCGCAGAATGGGCGCGCTTCCCAGGACAACGCCCTGACCGGCAATGGCCGCCTGAAGTGCCAGATTGTAGTCGCTGAAGCGCAGCCCGTGGCTGGGCCGAACATGCGGCGCGCCGACTTCGCCGAGCCAGTGACGCCAGCTGTTCCATTGGGCCGTGACCGACGCCCAGCGGGACTGCGAGAGATCCCAACGCAGCAAAGGCACCCGTTCGAGATCTTCGATGCGCCGCAGACCTGGCTCGCCATTGGCCAGGGAGGGGCTGCAATAGGCGGCGAACGTTTCATCGAACAGACGCTGGCAGTGGAGGCTTTCGTCACGCGGCACGCCGAAGCGAATGGCGATATCGGCCGCCCCGCTTCTGAGGTCGGCGATCTGTGTCGAGGAGTCGACCAACACGTCGATGCCCGGGTTGTCCGCTTTGAAGGACTCCAGGCGGGGGACGAGCCAGACTGCCGCGAAGGATGGATCGCTCGTGACGATAAGACGCCCGCCGCCATCGGCGTGACGCATCGTCTCGACCGCATCGATGATCTGGCGAAACCCCCTGGAAAGATCGTGAAGTGCCGCAGCGCCGGTCTCGGTCAGCGCGAGACCGCGTCCGCGGCGCTCAAGCAGCGCTGTCCCCATCGTCTCTTCGAGCTTGCGCACGAGCTGCTTGACCGCGGCCGGACTGACGCTGAGCTCTTCGGCGGCTTTGCGGTAGTTCAGATGTCGCGCCACAGTCTCAAAGGCGCGCAGCGCGTTTAGGGACGGCAGCCAGGATTCCATAAAGGTAAGATTATCTAACTTCTAACGTCAGCACAAATGCCTTGGTAAATCCCGCCTTCTGTCGATACTGAGGCGATCTTTGTTGTTGGCCATCCGGTTCCTCAACATGTCCTTCTCGGTAAGAAAACCTTCATTCTGTAGCTATGGGAGGTGAAGTGCCATGAGCGAGTCCATTCACGGCGATGCCAGCCGGACCGTACCCATCAGCGCCAGGCGGTTCGAGCAGTCGCCCTACTTTCCCTGCTACAGCAGGCCGGACATGGTGTGCGGTGTCTACGCCGGGCGCCTCTATCCGATGTTCAATGGCGACGATCCCGCTGAGAAGTATTGGGCGCTGCGGCGCCGGGCAGCGATCTACGACGTGCCGGAGCGGCCGGTAGAGATCTCGGGGCCCGACGTCGTGCCGTTCCTGGAAAAGGTCTTCGCCCGGCACGTCGGGACGCTGAAGGAAGGGCGCGGGCGTTACGCGATCGCCTGCACACCGCAAGGCGGCATTTTCATGGATGGGCTTTTGTTCAAGCTCGCAGAGAACCGCTTCTGGTATGTGCAGCCCGACGGCGCGCTGGAGACCTGGCTGGTCGCCCACAGCGGCGGTTACGACATCACGGTCAGCGATCCGAAGTCGCGGGTGCTCCAGATCCAAGGACCGGCATCGTTGGAGATCATGCGCGCGGCGTCCGACGGCGCCATCGACGAGAGCATGGGGTACTTCCATGCTGGCTTCTTCGACCTGGGCGGCCAGGAGCTCTATGTCTCACGGACCGGCTGGACCGGCGAGCTTGGCTACGAGGTCTATAGCCAGGGCGATAAGACAGAATATCAGCGGCTGTGGGATCATCTGACGGCGGCCGGCGAGCCGCACGGCATGGCGTTTTCCAGCGGTAGCTCAATGGAGATTCGTCGCTTGGAGGCCGGCATCCTGGACAACATCACCGACATGGATTGGTCCATGACGCCGTTCCAGGCCGGGCTGGAACGCTTCATCGACATGGACAAGAACGACTTCATCGGTCGCGACGCCTTGGTCGATGCCGACCGGGCGACGCGGATCTATGGCGTGAAATCGACAGACGCGATGCCGGTCATGAACGGCGACGTGCTTGACGGTGACCGGGTGGTCGGGCGCACGACCGCCGGCGCCTATTCGCCCTTTCTCAAGACCAATATCGGCTACGTGCAGTTCGGCGAAGCGGGCGACTGGTCGGGTCGCCGATTGACCCTGGGAAAGCAGGACGGAACGAGCCATGCCTGCGAGATCGTCGATCTGCCGTTCTACGATCCAGAAAAGAAGATCGCGCGCGGCCTGGACAAGACAATTCCCTGACGGCGCCCTGCCGCCGGGCGGGCTTCACGCCTTGTCAGAGAGGGCGTTCCAGTCGGCGGCGCTGATGTCGCGACCGGGATAGGCGACGTTCTCGAACGGCCAGTCCCGAGTGATCCACGCTTTGACATTCGCATAGAGTTCGTCGTCGAGACCGCTGTCCAGCTCGGACGCGCGGACCCACAGCACGACCATGGCGTCATAACCCTGCTTGATGCTGGGATTGATATAGACACAGCCCAGGCAGACCGACTCGTCCGGCGCCATCATGGTGTAAGCGAACGAGGAGCGGATCGTGAACTCGCGCTGATGCCAGGCCAGATCGACCAGGTCTTCTTCCAGCGTCAGCCCTTCCGGCCAGGTGCTGCCGGAGACGTCACTGTAGCTGCCTTTCAGATGATCCTTGCTCGACATGACGGCGTCGTAGTCCTTGACCAGATCGTGGATGGTCAGCATGCGCAGGATGAAACGATCGGTTTCCAGCCTCTCCGGTATGTCGAACGCGGTCGGCACGAAGGGTTTGTGATGGTTCATGTCGGATTCCTTCGAAACGAATCAGCTAAGCTGGCCGGTGCTGTCGTCGATGGTCTCGGCACCGATGAAACGCCGGAGGCGCTCCAATTCGGCCTGGCACGCCAGGACGCGACCCTTGCCGGCCTTGACCTTCGGTTCCCACCACAGGCCGTTGACCGCCAGCCGGCCCTCGGCGCGATGGTGTTTCATGTCGATGCGGCCGACAAAGCGCTCGCCCTCCAGGATCGGCAGCACGTAGTAGCCGTATTGCCGTTTCGCCTGGGGTACGAAGGCTTCGAAACGATAGTCGAAGCCAAACAGGCGCTGGGCACGGTTGCGGTCGCGAATGACCGGATCGAACGGGCTCAGGAAGCGCAACCGCGCTGCCGGCTCGCGCACGCGCGCCAGTCGGTCTTCCAGGTCGCGCCAGGCGAACGCCGCGCGTGGTTTGCCTCGGTCGGCCGGGGCGACCTCGACAACCTGCAGCCGGTCCTTGTTTTCCGCGCACCATGTTTTCGCGACATCCGGCGAAAAGGCGTCCCAGAACTGAGCGAGCTCGCCGGGCGTTGCCGTGCCCAGACGGTCGAGCGCCGCCGAGCAGTGCCAGTCGACGCATTGCTGCCAATCCGGTTCGGGTTCGTGATGTTCGCCCGGGATGATGCGTTCGGCGAGGTCATAGACCTTCTGGAAGTTGATGCGCTTGGCGACGGCCAGTTCGCCGGTCAGCCACAGGTACTCCAGCGCTGCTTTCGACGGACCCCAATGCCACCAGCCGCCTTTGACGCCGTTGTGCTCGTCATCAGTGAAGTCGCGCGACATCGATTGACCGTTTTCGCGCACGTGATCGATCAGCCTGGCGATGACCTCATGGCCGTTCTCGCCGACTCGTTCATTAAACCAGGCGTTGGCGTGCAGCTCGTCGCGGCGGCGCGTGAACCGGTGCTTCCAATAGGGATAGAACCGGGTCGGGATGACCGACGCGTCGTGGGTCCAGTTCTCGAACAGCAGCCGATCCTTTTCGATCAGCCGCTCCAGATGGCGCGGACGATAGGTCTGATAGCGCGAATAGAGCGTCAGATGATGGGCACGCTCGACGGTCGAGATGCTGTCGAGCTGGACGAAGCCCATGCGCTCGATCAAGTCATAGAGCGCGTCCTTGGTGAGCTTCAGGTGGCAAGGATCGGCCAGACCCTGCAGGTCCATGAACAGATGGCGGGCCTGCCGGTTGCTGAGCTGAAGGGGCATCTCGGTCATGGCCCCAGTCCTACTAACTTCTGGGGCGCGATGCCAGCGGCCGCTTGCCTACCTGCTGACACCTGCTGTCTTTGTCCGGCATCCGCGCTAGGCTTGGCCTAACGTGCCGCCATGATCCAATCGGGCCAGATCGGCGAACCATTGAAACCCTAATGCAACACTTCGCCGGGTTGCCCTGCCGGTCTGCCGGTGCCATCTAGCGGGTGTCAAACGGGGGAAGGAACATGCTTGTTTTGCAAAGGTTTCTTGCGGTCGTCATCGTGGCTGCCGCGGCTCTGACGGTCGGAACACCAGCGATGGCCGCCGAGCCGGTCGGCGAGGTGACACGGCTGCAGGCCGAGGCAACCGCCAAGAACGTCGACGAAAACCGCACGCTTCAATCGGGTTCGGACATCTTTGACGGCGATGTGCTGTCGACGGGCCGCCAGGCGCGCCTTGAAGTGACGTTTGTCGACGGCACGGTCGTCACGCTCGGCCAGAACGCCGTGCTCGAGGTCACCGACTTCATCTACGATCCCGATGGCGACAACAGCGTCAGCACGCTGGACATGATCACCGGCGCGTTCCTGATGGCGACCGGTGACATCGGCAAACAGGACCCCGACAACGTCACCGTCAGAACCAATCTGGCGGTGGTCGGCATTCGCGGCACCCAGTTCTGGGGTGGCCCGATCGACGGCAACTACGGTGTTCTGCTGCTGGAAGGTTCGATCTCTGTGACGACCGATGCGGGGACCGTCGTTTTGTCAGCGACGGGCGAGGGCACGACTGTGACCGATGCCGGAACGCCGCCGTCCGATCCAGTCATCTGGCCCGACGACAAAACGGCGCGCGCCTTCGAGACGGTTACGTTCGATCCCTGAGTGTTAGAGGAAGGCGCGTACGAACCGGGGCTTGGAGGTTTGCGTCTGACCCGGGGGGCTGCCGGGCGGCGCAGGGGACTTTGAAGGGCGTCACCCCGGTCCGTCGCGTCATGTGCGCGAATGCCGCTGTATCCGGCTGTCTCACGCGTTGCCGGCGGTTGGACCGGCAAGGCTATGAGGCGCGCCAATCAGGGCGCAAGTTAGGGCGTTTTGTGATGATTCCGTGGCTTGGTGGTTGACCTGTTTGCGCTAACTCGGCCCGGGCCCGCTTCCCCGCCCGGCCACCGATGGCAGCATCCAGATGCCAGCTAAGCCTAGTCCGCGGCTTCGCCGGTTGGCCGGCGTTCGGGCGGCGGCGGGATCAACTGGATGGCGGCGACCGCGCCCATGATGATCAGGCCACCCAACGCGATGTTGAAGGTCAGGCTTTCGCCCAGCATGACAATGCCGCCGGCGACGCTGGTGACCGGCACCAGCAGGATGAACGGCATCACCTGGCTGAGCCGATAGCGCCCGACCAGCCTGTACCACAGCGCATAGCCCGCTGCAGTCATGATGAAGGCGAGATAGATAACCTTGGTCCAATCCATGGCGCTCGCCGTCGCGACCGCCTGCCACTGCCCGTCCTCGACGATCAGCGAGACGACCAGCATCTGCGGCGCGACGAAGGCGGCGAAATAGGTGATCAGACGCAGGCCGCCGAAGTCGCCGAGGGTCTTGATCAGGACCTGCCCGCCGGCCCAGGCGATACCGCCGATGATCAATAGCGTCAGATGAAACAGGCTGTTGTGCAGGCTGGGCTCGCCGGCGATGAGGCCGATGCCGATGAAGGCCGAAGCCATCGCGCCCGCGCGCACCCAGCCGATCCGGTCGCCCAGAAAGACGGCGGCGAAGATGGTGGCGAACACCACCTCAAGCTGGACGATCAAGGCCGCGGTCGACGCGTCGAGGCCCTCCAGGCCGGTGAACTGCATGCCATAGGCCAGGGTGCCGCCGACAAAGGCGATGAGCGCCAGGCGCGGCGCTTCGCCGGGCCTTAGCCTGCCGACGAACCAGATCAGCACCAGGGCGGCAAACCCGAAACGCATACACATCAGGAAGATCGGCGGAAACTGGTCGAACGCGTCCTTCGCAAGCGCGAATCCGAACCCCCAGATCATCGGAACGGCGATGGCAGTCAGGATATCGATGAGGCGCATGGTGGGATCCGGCAGGGAGGCGCCATTGGTCACCAGCGCGCGTGGCGTGGCAAGCAGAAACGGGGCCGTCGCCACCTGGTCTTGTTTATCGGCCCCCGGGGCGGCATCGTGACGCCATGTTGAAGCTCACCACCATTGTCGGTTTGGCGACTGACGACGATGTGCACGAACGTCTGCACGACCTCGCTCATCGCGATGCGGTCGAGACGATCCGCCTGGAGCGCGGCGATATGAAACGCCACCGCCTGCGCGCGGAGACCGACAGGGGCACCGTCTGCGCCGTCGCTCTGCCGCGCGATCGGGATCTGGAAGACGGCGCCGTGCTTCTTCTGGATGACGACCGGGCGATTGTCGTGCGCGCTGCCGATGAACGCTGGCTGCGGCTGGAACCTCGCGACGCCGCGGCCGCGCTGGAACTGGGCTATCACGCCGGAAACATGCATTGGCGCGTCCACTTCAACGCCGGCACCCTGGCGATCGCGCTTGAAGGACCTGAACAGGTCTATCTGGATCGGCTCGAGGCTTACCTGGCCGATGGCCGCGCCCTGGTGGTTGACCATGACTGACGCAAGCGCCCTCCTGGTCGCGCTGCAACATGGCGACAGCGCCTTTCCCTCCGGCGGTTTCGCGTTTTCGTGGGGATTGGAAACGCTGAAGGCTGATGGCTTGGTGCGCGATGCGGCCGGCGTTGTGGCTTTCGCGCGCAGCCAGTTGGCCTTCCGTTGGGCGACATCGGACAGGGTGTTCCTGCGCCGTGCTGCCCAGGCACCGGACGACCTCGAGCATCTGGTGGCGCTCGATCAGGAAGTTGAAGCGCTGACCTTGCCGGCGGAGATGCGCGCGGGTTCGCGCCGCGCCGGACGCTCGTTGTTGCGCGCCCATGCCAAGCTGGCGACACCGGGCGTCGCTGCTTATCAGGCGTCGGTCAAGAGCGGCGACGCCTATGGCCACCTGCCAGTCGCACAGGCGGTCGCCTGGTCGGGCGCGGGACTTGGCTTGCCGGAGGTCGAGACGGTTGCGGCCTTCACGCTGGCCAGCGGTATTACCCAGGCGGCCATTCGTCTGGCGATCCTGGGGCCGCTCGAGGCCCAGGCCCTGCTGGCGGATCTGCGCGAGGACATCACGGTGCTATTGGACCAGCCGGTTCCGGACCTGCCCCATGCCTTCACGCCGGCGGCCGAGATCGCTGTCATGCGCCACGAAACCGGCGATGCCCGCCTGTTCGCCACTTAACGCCGAGAGGAAGCAACGATGAGCCTTGCACAATCGTCCGAACCCGGTGCGGCACGTGTCGGCATCGGCGGCCCGGTCGGTTCGGGCAAGACGGCGCTGGTCGAACAGCTGATTCCTCGTTTTGGCGCGCGCGGTAACGCGCTCGCCGTCATCACCAATGATCTGGTGACCAAGGAAGACGCCGAGCGGCTGCGCGAAAGCGGCCTGATTGAGCCTGATCGCGTCATGGCGGTCGAAGCGGGGGCCTGTCCCCATACGGTCATCCGTGAAGACCCGACGCTGAACCTGGATGCCGCCGACACGCTGGAGGCGCGCTTCGCGCCGCTCGATCTGATTCTGCTGGAATCCGGCGGTGACAACCTGGCCTCGACCTTCTCGCTGGAACTGGTCGACTACTGGCTCTTCGTCATCGATGTCGCCGGCGGCGGCGACATACCGCGCAAGCGCGGACCGGGCGTCGTGCAGGCCGATCTCCTGATCATCAATAAGGCCGATCTCGCGCCTCACGTGGGTGTCGACCTCGACCGGATGGTCGCCGAGGCCCGAGCGATACGCGGTGACAAACCGGTTATCGTGACCAACTGCCGGGCCGGAGAGGGGCTGGACGCGGTAGTCGACCAGATCGCCCGCGACGTCCTGTTCGATGAATAGGGCACTCGGCGATCCCGCCCGCATCGGCCGCCAGCTCGATCTCACGTTCCGGCGTGCGCCCGATGGCGCGACCTTTCTGGCGAGACAGACCGCCGGTTTCCCATTCCATATCACCCGGCCGTTTTCGCTCGATACCAAACCGGAGGGCATGGCGACCTTGATCGTCCAATCGATCGGCGCCGGCATTCTGCAGGGCGACCGCATCGACATGGCGCTCGAGGCCGAAAGCGCCGCCGCCGTCCATCTGACGACCCAGGCCTCGACGGTCGTGCACAGCATGAGCGAAGACCATGCCGAGCAGACCGCCCACGTCACCGCGCGCGCCGGCGCGTTCGTCGAGTATCTACCCGACGCGCTCATTCTGTTTCCCGAAAGCCGGTTGAAAACGCGGCTGCTGCTCGACATCGAACCGGGCGCGACCGCCCTGTGGTGCGACGGGGTCATCATGCATGACCCCAAAGGCGGCGACGGCCGATTCTCGGAACTGGCATCGGAGACCGTGCTGTCGCGCAGTAACGAGGTGACGGCGGTCGACCGGTTCGTGATCGATGGTGCCGTGATGTCAGCCGATGGCGCCGCAGCGACTGGCGGTTATCCCATTCACGCTTCGTTTGGTGTCGTCACCGACGATGACCGCGAAGGCTTGCTCACCGTCTTGCGCGAAGCCGTCGACGGTGTCGACGGCACCTATTGCGGCTTGTCGACCTTGCCGGGCGAGAGCGGCCTATGGGGCCGTATCCTCGCGCGCGACGGCGTTGCCTATCGCGCGGCGATGGACGTGCTTTGGCGCACGGCGCGCAAGCACCTGACCGGCATTGAACCGCCTTCTCGGCGGAAGTAAGCGTAACCTGGTTTTAGAGATCGCGTGTTTCGCTGTTTTCCCTCGCCCCTTGAGGGAGAGGGAAACGTAGGCTTGGGCGCGTCAGCGCCATTGCCGGAGTAGGGTGAGGGGTGCGTGCGCTGGAGACGCCAGCGCCAGTTATCCATGCGCGCTGTCCCGCGCGGCCCCCTCACCCCGGCCCTCTCCCTCGCTGGGGAGAGGGAGGGTTGCAGGTCCTGTCGTGCGTTAACTCCAACAGACGTCAGACCAACGCGCGCATGGCGTCGTCGAGGCCTTCGAGGGTCAGCGGGAACATGCGGCCTTCCATGATCTCGCGGATCATGCCGATGGAGCCGGTGTAGCGCCAGCGGTCCTCAGGGATCGGATTGAGCCAGACGGCCTTGGTGTAGAGCGCCAGCATGCGGCGCAGCCAGATTTCGCCCGCTTCCTCGTTCATGTGCTCGACGCTGCCGCCTGGCACGGCGATCTCGTAAGGGCTCATGGAGGCGTCGCCGACAAAGACCAGTTTGTAGTCGGCGGGATAGGTGTGCATGAGATCAAAGGTCGGCGTGCGCTGGCGGTGACGCCGCGCGTTCTCGCGCCACACGCTCTCATAGAGGCAGTTGTGGAAGTAATAGTGCTCGAGGTGTTTGAACTCCGTGCGCGCGGCGGAAAACAACTCCTCGCAAGCGCGGATGTGCCAATCCATCGAACCGCCGATATCGAGCAGCAACAGCACCTTCACGGCGTTGTGGCGTTCCGGCACCATCTTCAGGTCCAGCCAGCCGCCGTTCTTGGCGGTCGAGCGGATGGTGTCGTCGATATCGAGCTCGTCGGCCGCGCCCTCGCGGGCGAAACGGCGCAGGCGGCGCAGCGCCACCTTGATGTTGCGGGTGCCGATCTCCGATTCGCCGTCCAGGTCGCGGAACTCGCGCTTGTCCCACACCTTGACGGCGCTGAAGTTGCGGTTGCCGTCCTGGCCGATCCTGACACCTTCGGGGTTGTAGCCATAGGCGCCGAAGGGTGAGGTGCCGGCGGTGCCGATCCACTTGCTGCTGCCCTGGTGGCGCTTCTCCTGCTCCTCCAGGCGCTTCTTGAGTGTCTCCATGAGCTTCTCGAAACCACCCATGGCTTCGATCGCTGCTTTCTCTTCGTCGGTCAGGTTGAGTTCGGCGAGACGCTTGATCCACTCCTCTGGGATTTCGGCGGTGCCGTCCTTGCCGTCAGGCGCCTCCAGACCTTTGAAGACATGACCGAACACCTGGTCGAAGCGGTCGAGATACTTCTCGTCCTTCACCAGCGCTGTGCGCGAGAGGTAATAGAAGTCGTCGACCTTGTAATTGGCGAGCCCGTAGTCTGTCGCTTCCAGGAGATCGAGATACTCCCTAAGCGAGACCGGCACGCCGGCATCACGCAATTCGGTGAACAGCGTGACGAACATCTGGCGTCAGCCTCGTTCGCGGCGATTGAGGAACGCCAACCGTTCCAACAAATGCACGTCTTGCTCGGACTTGAGCAAGGCACCGTAGAGTGGCGGGATGAGCGTGCCGGTGTCTTGCGCGCGCAGCGCGTCCGGCGGCAGGTCCTCGACCATCAGGAGCTTCAGCCAGTCGAGCAGTTCCGACGTTGACGGTTTCTTTTTCAAGCCCGGCACGTCGCGCAGTTCGAAGAAGACGTTGAGCGCCTCGCTGACCAGGCGCGGTTTGATCTGGGGGTGATGCACCTCGACGATCTGCGCCATGGTGTCGGCGTCGGGAAACCGGATGTAGTGGAAGAAACAGCGGCGCAGGAAGGCGTCGGGCAGTTCCTTCTCGTTGTTCGAGGTGATGACGACGATCGGGCGTTGTTGCGCGCGCACGGTCTCCTGGGTCTCGTGGACGAAGAACTCCATGCGGTCGAGTTCCTGGAGCAGGTCGTTGGGGAACTCGATATCGGCCTTGTCGATCTCGTCGATCAGCAGCACCGGCGTGTCGTCGGCGACAAACGCCTGCCACAGCTTGCCGGGCACGATGTAGTTGGCGATGTCGTGGACACGCTCGTCGCCCAACTGGCCGTCGCGCAGGCGCGCCACAGCATCGTACTCGTAGAGTCCGTGCTGCGCCTTGGTGGTCGACTTGATGGTCCACTCGATGAGGTTGCGCCCCAGCGACTTGGCGATCTCGGCGGCCAGGATGGTCTTGCCGGTGCCGGGTTCGCCCTTGATCAAGAGCGGGCGCTCCAGCGCGATGGCGGCATTGACGCTGACCGCCAGATCCTCGGTCGCAACATAGGTATCGGTACCTTCAAAACGCACGGGGCAACTCCACAGGGCTAACGAACCGAGCCGCGAACCTAATGTAGTTGGGCGTGGAGTGGAATTGCCTTTGCGACCAGTCTCTAAGGTGTCGTCAGCACCGGTGTCTGCAGAATGCGGCAGATGGCCGTCGTCAGGTCGGCGCGGTTGAGGGTGTAGAAGTGAAACTCTTCGATCCCGCGTGCCTGCAGGTAGCGGCACAGCTCCGCGGCGGCGACGGCGCCAACCAGATTGGTCGTCTCCTCGTCGTCCGGCGCGATGCCGTCGAACAGCGCGATTAGCCATCCGGGCACGGTGGCGCCGCAGCGCTCGGCGAAGCTTATGGTGCGCTGAATGTTGGTGACCGGCAGGATGCCCGGCACGATGGGCGCCGTGATCCCGGCGGCGCGGGCGCGCTCGACAAAGTCGAGGAAGAGATCGGGATCGAAGAAGAACTGGGTGATAGCGCGCGACGCGCCGGCATCGAGCTTGCGTTTCAGGTTATCCAGATCGGCGCCGGGACTGGCGGCGTCCGGATGGACCTCCGGGTAGGCGGCAACGGAGATGTCGAAATCCGCGACCTCGCGCAGACCGGCAACCAGATCCGCCGCCGAATGATAGCGTTCGCCGACCACCTCGTCGCTGCCGTCGCCCGGGAGATCACCGCGCAGGGCGATGATGTGTTTGACATCGGCCTCCCAGTAGCACCGTGCGATGTCGTCGACCTCCATGGTGGTCAGCCCGACGCAGGTCAGGTGCGCGGCCGGTTGCAGGCGCGTCTCCTGGCGGATGCGCGTGACGGTCGCCTGGGTCGTGTCGCGCGTGCCGCCGCCCGCACCGAACGTGACCGAGACAAAACGCGGCGCCAACGGTTCAAGCCGTTTGATCTCGCGCCACAGCGCGCCTTCCATCTTGCGGGACTTCGGCGGGAAGAACTCGAAGGATACGTGGGGCAGGGAGAGCGGGTGAACGCGCTCGCTCATCGCGGTCAGGTTAAGCGCTGAGGTCATCGGGCACTCCTGTTCGGTCGGGTATCGGCAGGTGGGCGGCGAAGGATCCAGATGAGAACGGTGAGCTCACCGCCGGGCAGGTCGACCGTGTCGTCGACAGCAAGGCCTGCGTGGGCGGCCCACGCGGCGACATCGGAGGGATCAAAGCCGAGCCAGCGATGGGCGTGGTTGTCGCGAAGGTCAGTCCGCTCGTGGCGGGCGAAATCAACGATGGCAAGCGGTGCCCCGTCGCGCAGCACGCGGCCGGCCTCCGCGATCGCCTCGGCCGGGCGCTCGGCGTAGTGCAGGACCTGGTGCATGACAACGCCGTCGAACGAACGCGGTGCCATGGGCAGGCTGTACATGTTGGCACGCTGGACCGAGCCGTTCTTGATCCCGTGGCGTTCCAGGGTGGCGCGCGCGACCTGCAGCATGGCGCGCGACTGGTCGATGCCGATGGCGCGGCCGACATGGGGCGCCAGCAGTTCCACCATGCGTCCGGTGCCGGTGCCGATGTCGAGCAGGTCGTCGACGGTCTCGCCCGTCATCGCATCGATCAGGCAGCGTTCGATTTGGGCATCATCAACATGGAGCGAACGGATGTCGTGCCAGCGCGCAGCGTTCGCCGCGAAGTAGGCATCGGCGCGTTCGATGCGCGCGCGGATCAGACCGTCCAGGCGTTCGAGGTCGCCCTGCAACACGGTGTCACTGGGGCCCAGGAGGTCGACCAGATGGCGGCTGAGATCAGCCACCGCACCACGGTCGGTGACGCGAAAATAGGCCCAGTTGCCTTCGCTACGGCGCTCCAAGAGGCCGGCTTCGCACAAGAGCTTCAGATGCCGGGAGATCCGCGGCTGGCTCTGGCCCAGGATCTGGACCAGTTCCGAGACGGTCAGGTCGTTGTGGGCACACAGGCACAAGAGGCGCAGCCGCGTCGGCTCACCGACCGCCCTGAGCGCCGCCAGCATGGAATCGAACGTAGCGTCTCCAGGCATGGGAACATTAGTATATAAAGATATCTTTATGTCAAGGGTCGAGTGTCTTATGGCTCCATCGAGGAGCCTTCATGGCCTTACCAGCGCGCCTTGAAGCCGAGCAGCAGGGGAATGCGCAGACCAGCCTGCTTGCGGTACCAGTAGCCGTCCTCGGCGATCTCCATATCCGGCAGCATGCGCCAGGCGCCGAACGGGTACTCGCGTGTCTCGAACACGGTCAGGCCCGCGTCCTCCAGGGCGCCGTACATGTCCTGCAGCGGCCACTGGAACTCGTGGGTGCCCGACTGGATCGTATAGTTCTCGTCGGCATAGCTGACGCTGCCGGGCGGATCGATGATCGGCTCTTCGTTGTGGAAGTAGTCGTAGGCCAACGTCAGATCGCTCTTGCCCTCGTCGTACATCAGATAGGTCGGATGGCTGTCGAGGAAGTAGAAGAAGCCGTCCTTGGCGAGGTTTTGGGCAATCGTCTGGCCCCACTTTTTCAGATCCGACAGCCAGACAATGGTGCCGAAGGAGGTGTAGATGACGTCGAAGCCACCGCCTTCGACCACGCCGACTTCCTGGACGTCGCCTTCGACAAAACGCACGCACTCGGCGAGCCCCGCTTTCTGCGCGAGGTCCGTGGCCGCCTTTACCGCTTCACTGGAAAAGTCGACGCCGATCGCCTCCTTCGTTCCCAGCCTGGCCCACGACATCGTGTCCAGGCCGAAGTGACACTGCAGATGCAGGAGCCGCTTGCCGGTGACGTCGCCGACCGCCTCGCACTCGACCGCGCCCAGCTTGTTCTCGCCGGCCAGAAACCGGTCGACCGCATAGAAGTCGCTGCCGACATGCACCGGCGTTACCTCGTTCCACCATTTCTTGTTGATCTCGTGTGCTTCATTCATCGTTCTCATCCCATCGGGATCCGTCAGTAAGTGGTGGCGGATTCCCGTGCAAAATCAAAATAGAGCTCGCGGGCCTTGCGATAGATCGGGCCGGGCTGCAAATCGCGGTCGTCGACCTTGGTAACCGGCAGGACCTTGCTGTAGTTGCCGGTCGAGAAGACCTCGTCGGCGCTCGCCACGTCATCATAGGTCATCGAGCGTTCGACGACCTCGACGCCGGTATCGCGAAGCTGGCCGATCACCCGTTGGCGCGTGATGCCGTTCAGGAAGGTGCCGTTGGGCACCGGCGTGTGCACGACGCCGTCCTTGGCGGTGAACAGGTTCGAGGTCGCAAACTCCGCGACATGGCCTTCGTGGTCCAACATGACCGCGTTGCCGAAACCCTTGGCCCGGGCCTCACGTAGCGCTTCGCCGGTCACCGGATAAAGGCTCGAGGCCTTGGCGAGAGTCATCGCCATGTCCGGCGCCGGACGGCGAAACGATGACAGCATCACGCTTCCTCCCTTAGGTTCCTCCATCGGCGCCTCGTGAACGCACAGCAGGAACTTGGTGAGATCCGGGTCAGGATAAAGCGCGTCGGTCTCGCCGCACCAATAGGTCGGGCGGATGTAGAGCTGCATGTCACGCGGAAACTTGCGCGCCATGGTGATGGTCAAGTCGATCAGCTCCTCCAGCGTTTCCTTCGGCTCCATGCCCATGATGCGGGCGGACTTCAGGCAGCGCTCGCTGTGCTTCTCGATATCCGGCAGGACGCCATCAAAGGCCCGCGCGCCATCGAAGATCATCGTGGCAAACCAGAAGGACTGATCCATCGGTCCCATGATCATGGGATTGCCTTCGGTAAAGTCGCCGTCGTAATAGGTCAGGGACTGCATGGCGCGATCCTTCTTGCTGGGAATCTGGAGGGGCGGCTTGTTATCACGTCTCCAGCCTTCTGTGCAGTCTTACGCGCTTGCGTTAGGCTGACGGGCGCGTCAACTCGCGGTGAGGGAATGTGCCGGATCCATTTCGTCTGTTCGGCCCCGTCTTACGTTGTTTGGAGCCGGAGGCGGCGCACAACCTGACCTTGCGCGCCCTGGAGGCGGGGCTTGCCGGTGGTGGCGGCGCCAGAAGCGACCCGATCCTGGCGACAAACTGCTGGGGTCGCGCCTTTCCCAACCCGGTCGGCCTGGCCGCCGGCTTCGACAAGGACGCCCGCGTCTTCAAAGCGATGCTGGCGCTGGGTTTCGGATTTGTCGAAACAGGCACGGTGACGCCGCTTCCCCAGCCCGGGAACCCCAAACCACGCGTTTTCCGGCTGGTCGACGATGCCGCGGTGATCAACCGGCTGGGTTTCAACAATCACGGTCTGCAGGCCGCCGCGCGCCGCCTCGTGGCCCGAACCGGTGATGGCTTGGTCGGCGCCAACATCGGCCGCAACAAGGACAGCACCGACGCCATCGCGGACTATGTCGCCGGGCTTAAGGTCATGGCGCCCTTGGCCGACTACGTCGTCGTCAACATCTCCTCGCCCAACACGCCCGGCCTGCGCGACCTGCACGCGATCGACAGTCTTCGCCCGCTGCTCGAGGCGCTGATCGCCGCCCGGCAGGGATTGAGCGGCGCGGCGAGCGCGTGTCCGATTTGCCTGAAGATCGCCCCGGACCTGGCAAACGAGGATGCCGTGGAGGTCGCGCACTTGGCGCTTGAACTGGGCCTGGATGGATTGACTATCTCGAACACGACGGTGGTCCGGCCTGATGACCTGGTCTCGCACCACCGGGACGAAGCTGGCGGCTTGTCGGGCAGCCCCCTGTTTGCCCGTTCGACCGCGCTTCTAAGTCACGTCTATCGTGAAACGGCCGGGCGGCTGCCGTTGATCGGCGTCGGCGGCATTGCGAGCGCAGAGGACGCCTACGCCAAGATGAGGGCCGGTGCGACATTGGTCCAGCTCTATACCGGACTCGTCTATGGCGGGCCGCGCCTGATCCGGCTGATTGACAGTGGTCTGGCGGATCTGTTGCGCCGAGACGGCTTCAAGACCGCCGCCGATGCGGTGGGCGCCGATCATGCCTGATGCCGCGCCGGCACCGGTCTTCGCATCCGGCGGCGGGTCGTGGCAGAATTGCCGGTGTTGGAAGCTTTATGGGAGCCCTCCGACTTGACGAGCGATCTTGAGAAGGCCCGCAGCCAGGCATGGGTTGAGGCCATGGACCGGCTCAACAACGCGCAGCCGACCCTGCGGATTGATGAGGCCGTCTATGCCGAAGTCTTCAACCAGATGCCAACGCCCATCTGGATCGAGGACTGGTCTGGCGTGATGCCGGCACTTGAAGAAAAGGGACTGCGAGAGCGTCCTGATCTGCAGCAAGAGCTTCAGCAGAACCTGCCGTTGTTGATGGACGTCTACAGTCATGTCGTTCAATTGGACATGAACGACGCGGCACTGGCGTTCTTCTCGGAGACATCGAAGCGCGCTCTGGTCGAACGTCTGTATGACGACCCGCCCTTTGGCTCCCTGTCATCGGCAGCCGTCATGCTGGCGGCGTTGGACAGCGGTGCCGTCAGCCACTCCTGGACCAGCCAGTGCCAACCCTATCCGGATGGCGCGCCGCGCTGGATCAAGGAGAGCTATTACGTCCCGCCGGCCTATCGCGAAACCTGGGCACGCGTCATTTACACCGTCCACGACGTCACCGACCTGAAGATGACCGAGCGCAACGTGGAACGCGCCAGGCTGGAGGCGGACGCCGCGAACCGTTCGAAGACAGAGTTCCTGGCTAACATCAGCCACGAGTTCAGAACGCCGCTGCATGCGATCAGCGGCTTTTCCGAGTTGCTGATTGACCAAAAACTCGGAGCCCTGGGCCACGATGCCTACCGTGACTACGCCGTCTTCATCCGTGACAGCGGCGAACATCTACTGGATCTGATCAACGACATTCTTGACCTCTCCAAATACGAAGCCGGCGAACTGATACTGCGCGAGGAAGAGGTCATTGTCCGTGAGGCCTTCGACTCATCCATCTGGTTTTTGCGCGAGCGCGCCAGCCGTATATCGATTGGGCTGGAGACTTGGTCATCACCCGACGACGCGGTGTTGCTGGCTGACGGTCGGAAGCTCAAGCAGATCCTGCTGAACCTGCTCGACAACGCGGTCAAGTTCACCAGTCATGGTGGCAAGGTCACGCTGTCCGGCTTCGTCGAAAGCGACGGGGACTTCTCGATCTGCGTCGAGGACACCGGTGTCGGCATTGACCCGGCCGACCAAGACCGCGTCCTCGAGCGCTTCGGCCAGTCCGGCGAATCACGCAATCAAGGCACAGGACTGGGCCTACCGTTGTCCAAGGCGCTGACCGAGCTTCACGGTGGCACCCTTCGCCTCGACAGCCGGCCGGGCGTCGGTACCAAGGTGTCGATCAGGCTGCCGGCCTCTCGCATGATCTCGCCCCGGCACGGCGAGCGCGACACCGGCTGAACCCTTTAGGTTCTCCTTGGTAGGCTCTAGTCGAAGAGGCCTTTGATCGCGTCAGTCGCGTCGTCGGAGCCGTCCTCGCCGCCGCCGGTAACCCCTTCAAGCAGATCGCCGACGCCACCCGAACCGTCTTCGCCGCCACCCAGGCCGTCCTGAAGCTGCTCCAACTGGTCGCCGATGGCGTCGGGGTTTTCCAAGAGACCGCGCGCCATGGCTTCCATGTCCGGCTGAACCGACGGGTTGTCCCAGGAACCTGTGATCTTCAGCGGCACAGGAACGCCATCCTGATCCGTCTCGCCGCCCTGGCCCTCCAGCGAAGCGACGGCCTTGGCCACCACCAAGTAGTCGAGCGTGCGTGGGGGCATGGGGATCGTGCCTTCGCCGGTCACGCGCAGCAGCGGCGCGACCATCAAGAGGTCGTTGTTGCTGACGATGCCGTTGTTGATGGTGAAGGTGCCCGACAGTTCCGCGAAGTCGGTCTTCTGCGTCGAGTCCATGGCGCCCTGCAGCGCGTCCAAGGAGAAGTTGCGCAGCATGCTGGCCAGATTGATGCCTTGGAAGGCGCCATCCTGGAACATGATGCTGCCGTCGCCGTTCAGCGTGTCGACCATGTCCTTTTGCGAATTGCCGTAGGCGGTGACCTGCATCTGAATGGCGCCGGTGCCTGAGAGATTGTCAAAGCCGGCCGCATCGGTCAGCAGCGGTTGGGCCTGGATCGACTGAACATTCAGGGTCTTGTTGATCTGCGGTACCGAACCGCCGCGGTTTAGTTCGACGGTCGCCGTGCCCTGGCCATCGTAAAGCGCCATTTCCTTCAGGTTCACGTTCATCGAACCGTCGGTGATGTCGACGTCGACAGCGCTGGGACCGATCTTGATCTCCTGGATCGTGATCGCCTGGGCGGTGAGCGAGAGATCGGCATTCAGAAGGTCGAGCGCGGAGAAGTCAAACGGCTCTTCGCTCCAGCCCTGCTGCTGGCCGCCCGTATCGCCGCCTTCTGTTCCGCCGGTGCTGTCGCCATCGCCGGAAGCGCCGGCATCATCGCCGGCCGGCTCGCCCATATAGGGATTGAGGTTGATGTGATCGACGGCCAGCGACGCGGTCACCATCGGAACGGCGCCGCTCATGTCGACGGCCATGTCGCCTTCGGTCGTCATCTCGTCGATCTTGATCGAGGCGCTGTTAAACGCGTAGCGCGCGGCGGCCAGGTCGAGTTGACCCGTGATCGAAATGGTCTCCGGTGCCGGCGTCTCTTCGGGCAGGGGTTCGGCGACCCACGCGACGAGGCCAGACAGGCTGGGGATCTGAAGATCCAATTCGCCGTTCAGCGCAGGGCCGTCTCCGGTTGCCATGGTGCCGTTGAATTTTGTCGTGATGCTGTCGCTGGTCAGCTCAAAGGACGCGTCAACCGGCTGGCCGGCTTGGAGCGCCGCCGGCGCGCCCGTCGAAATCGTGAAGTTCACCGGCTGGTTGTTGAAGGTCAGGCTGCCGTCGCCGACAAAGGGGCTGTCCATATCCGGCAGATCGAACGTGATGTTCAGATCGGAAATCTCGGTCTTTTCGCCGGTCGCCAGGTCGGCATAAGTCAGGCGGCCGTTTTCGATCCGCACGTCGCCAAGCTTGATGCTGCCCAGATCTGTGCCGCCGCCCGATGACGTGTCGCCGGAGGTGTCTTCGGCGGTCGTCGTCGTGTCGCCGCCTTGGCCTTCGAACACCCAGTTGCCCTGGCCCTGTTCGTCGACCTCAACATGGATATTCGGCTCGATCAAGACGAAGCGGTTGATTTCAAGCTGGCCGTCAATCAGCGGAAACAATCCGACATCCAGTTCCAGACCCTTCAGCGTGATCATGTCCGCGACATCGCTGCCCGGCCGATTGCTCAGCGCGACGTCGGTCAATGCCACCGATGTTGTGGGCAACAGCGAAACGCTGACATCGCCGTCCAGTTTCAGATCGCGGCCGGTGCTCTCCTTCACCTGCGCGATGACCTTTTCCTTCACCCAATCGATTGGGATGAACATCGGCGCTATCAGCACGACCAGGATCAAAACGACGATGACGACGCCAACGCCAATCAGAATCTTTTTCATAACAGTCCCCACTCAACAGCCCCGGCCGAATCAATAGGGCCAGAATGTGTTCTTGATAAGACGTCCATCGGTCCCGGAGCAATGGCCGATTGCGCTTTTTGTCAGCGTCGGGGGCGTCCAAAAAGGGCCATCAAGGCGATCGCATTGATGGCCCTCATCACACCTTTTTGTCACCGCGGTGAGCGGATCAAAAGGGGTGTTTTTGTGGATTGGCGGGTTTTTGGGGTGCAGACATGAAGGCCCCCGCTGTCCCGAGGCCTGGCTCAGCGGGGGCTAAAGTGCTGATTCGAAGAGGTTTGCGCTGTCTTCGAAACTGGTTGTTCTTATGAACAACCTAAATGTTGGTCCGTCGGGTGAAATTGCTAGTGATCATGGTCACCTGGCCGGGGGTTTCGGGCGATTGGCAGGGCGCGGCGGTACGTCTAGAAGCTGGAGGCGTGGCGGGTTTGTTCCGCCCACAGAGGAGGTAGCGCGATGGCAGACATTCATTTGGGCGGCGAGGCGATCGGCATCGCCGAGATTGTGGCCGTCGCGCGTGGCGGGAGCACGGTGGCGTTGGATGACATGGCGCGCCAACGCATGAACCAGTCGCGCGCGTTGATCGAACGTTTCGCCGACGAGGGCAGGCCCGTCTACGGCATCACCCGGGGACTCGGCGGACGGGTGGTCCACGAGATCCAGGAAGGTGAACGCGAAGGGTTCAGTCGCATTGTCGTCCTGGCGCGCGCCTGCGGCGCCGGGCCCTACTTGCCGCAAGAAGTAATCCGCGCAGCACTCGCCGCGCGTGCCAGCAGCATGGCCCAGGGCGGCGCCGGCGTCCGGCCGCTCATCGTCGAGACCCAGTGCGCCATGCTGAACGCCGGCGTCCATCCGCTTGTGCCGTCGGTCGGCTCCGTCGGCGCGTCGGATCTGCCGCTGCTGGCCAATCTGGCGCTTCCCCTGATCGGCGAGGGCCGCGCGGTCTACCGCGACGAGACCGTCGCAGGCGCCGAGGCGATGGCGCGGGCCGGTCTTGAACCGGTTGAGCCGCTCGAAAAAGAAGGTCTCGCGCTGTGCAGCGCTAATTCGATCTCGGCCGGGTACGGCGCGCTTGCGCTTCACGACGCCGCCCATATCGCCGAACTGCTCGACGGCATCGCCGTTTTGACCTTTGAAGCGTTCCGCGCCAACCCAAGCCCGCTTGATCCCCGTGTCGTGCGGTCGCGCGCGGCACCGGGGCAGGCGCGGGCGGCGGCAAGCCTGCGCGAGAAGCTGGCGGGCAGCGCCTTATTCGATGCCGGCGAGCCGCGGCGCCTGCAGGACCCGATCAGCCTGCGTTGTGTCAGCCATGTTCATGGCAGCCTGCGCGCGGCAATCGACTTCTGCGCACCCAACGTGCTGGTCGAAATCAACGGCGCCGGCGACAACCCACTGGTGCTGGCCGATGACGAGGAGATCCTCTCGAACGGGAACTTCCATACCCCGGCGATGGCCGTGGCCTTCGATACCCTAGCGCTGGCTTTGTCGCAGACCGCATCGCTGGCCGCGCAACGGGTCGCTCGGCTGATGAAGAACGAGTTTACCGATCTGCCCGATTTGCTGACAAAGCGTGGGATGACCCATACCGGCGTCGCGCTGCTGTCGTTGACGGCCGAGACACTGGCCAAGGAAATCGCCATGAAGGCGCAACCGGCCAGTGTGTTCGACTCGATGGGTTACCCTGTCGAGGATCACGCACCGATGACGCCGCTTGCGGTGCGTAAGGCCGCCGAGGCGCTGGACCTCATGGAGCAGTTGATGGCGACGGAACTAATCGTCGCTGCCCAGGCGCTCGATCTGCGCGGTCTGGACCAGATCGCGCCGGTGGCACGGGCACTTCGCGACCGCGTTCGCGAAACCGTCGAACCCCTGGACAACGACCGCAGCATGACGGCAGATCTGGAGAGGGTTACGACCATGCTGCGCGACGGTGCGTTCGATGCGTGCCTTGACGCGGGTAGCGGTTAACCGCCGGGTGGCCTACCATGACGGGTATCCGACACACGAATCGAGGTTTGTAATGGGTAGCGGCGGCATTCCGGTCATCGACATCAGTGCGCTGAACACGGGCGATGAAGCCTCATACAAGCGCCTCGGCAGTGAACTGCGGGCCGCCTGCATCGATGTCGGTTTCTTCTTCCTGGCCGGGCACGGTGTGCCCGATGACACGGTCGATGGTGCCTTTGCCGAGACCCGCGCGTTGCATGCGCTACCACTTGACGTCAAGCAGGCCTACACGATTAACGAACACAACATCGGCTACATGGCCTCGCAAACCAGCATGCAACGAACGTCGACCGTGCATCAGGCGACGCGTCCCAATCTGGTGGCTTCCTACTTCATGAAACGCGAGCGCGACCCGGACGACCCCGCCGTCGTTGCGGGTTTGCCGTTGCGCGGTCTGAACCAGTGGCCCGCGGAGCTGCCCGCGTTCCGACCCGCCATGCTGACCTACATGAACGCGATGGAGGCGTTGGGCCAGCGCATGTTGCCGCTGTTCGCCGCGTCGCTCGACCTGCCGCTCGACCACTTCGGTAAATCGTTCCGCGAACCAAGCATCACGCTGCGGATTTCGCACTACCCGCCGCAGGACGCGTTCGACGGCGAGGAGTTTGGCACCGGGCCGCATACCGATGCCGGCTTTACCACCTATCTGGCGCAGGCCGATGTACGCGGGCTCGACATACAAAGCCGCGACGGCGAATGGTTCCCCGCGCCCGTGATGCCCGGCATGTTCCTGGTCAACATTGGCCAGATCCTAAGTCGCTGGACCAACGGGATCTATCCGTCGACGCCGCACCGGGTCGTCAATCTGGCGGGCGTTGAACGGTATTCGATCCCGTTCTTCTTCGATCCCGATTTCGAGGCGGAGATCGCGTGCCTGCCGACATGTCAAAGCGCCGACAGACCGCCCGAGCATCCGCCAATCCGCTATCTCGATCACATCCTGGCGTTCACCAACCGCAACTTCGATCACCGGCGCAAGTCGGCCTGATCAGCCATCGTCGGGTCGCGCGATGGCGTAGTAGACCTGTCGGCCCTGATAGGCGGTGACGTCCTTTTCATAGGTCATGCCGAGGCGTTCCATCAGCCGGCGCGACGGCCAGTTGTCGGGGCTGGTGATCGCGGCGACCTGGCGGCTGCCCAGGACGTCGAAGGCATAGGTCATGGCGGCCTTTGTCGCCTCAATCGCCAGGCCCTTTCCGCGCTGGTCCGGCGCCAGCGCCCAGCCGAGCTCGATGCTCTCGGCGGGGTCGAGTTTCTCGCCGTGTTCAATGACAAAGCCGGCGTAGCCGGCAAAGACCGCCTGGTTTGGGTCGGGATGGCGCAACGACAGGCTCCACAACCCCGCGCGGTAGTGCTGCCAACTCCACATCGAACGCTCGATGTAATAGCGTGCCAGACCGTCGCCATCGCTTGGTCGGCCGGGAATGCCTATCAGGTCCCACATTGCGTCGGCGTCGGCGAACAGCTCCGCCATCGCCCCATGATCGCCATCATCAAGCGGCCTTAATATCAGCCGTTCAGTAGAGAGTTCAGGCACTTCGACCATGCCGCAATCCACTAGACCAGTTCATGCGCCCATGCTTGGGGCCCTGCGGTGAAGAAAGCAAGCCCGTGACGCGCCGGCTTTTGTTCCGGACCGGCCTTGGTCTGGTCCTCGTCTGCCTGCTTGTCGTCGGCTTTCTGCTGTGGCGTTTCGCCACGCCGACCATGGTGCTTGAGGACATGGTGGCTGCCGGTGGGTCCAGCCTGATCAAGGAGATGACCGACGAGCCGGTCCGCTCGACCGGGTTCGTGCCGATGTCCGGCGACACCCTGGCGGTCGACACTTATGTAGACCGCAACGGCTATCGCGGTCATCTGATCCTGGTGCCCGGCTTCTCGCCCGCCGGCAAGGACGACGGGCGGCTGATGGCGCTCGCCAAGACGTTCGCGCGCGCCGGTTTCGCGGTTCACGTGCCCGATCTGCCGGGATCACGCAGCCTGATGGTCAGCGAGGTCGACGTCGAAGGACTGATCGCGACGATCAAGGCACGGACCGGCGAGGCGGTCGACGAGACGCCGGTCGGTATCGCGGCGGTGTCCTATGCCGCCGGACCGGCGATGGTCGCCGCGATCGACGCGCGCGTTGCCGACCGGGTCGATTACGTCGTCGCCCTGGGCGGCTACCACGACGCCGAAAGCGTGATCACCTACCTGACCACTGGCGCCTTCCGCGAAACGGGCGAGACCGAATGGCAGTATGGCCCTGGCAATCTGCGCGCCGGCTGGGTCTTCATGGCGGCCAACGCCGAGCGCTGGCCTGACCCCGCCGAAGGCGAATTGTTGCAGGAAGCAGCGCGGCTGCGGGCGGAGAACCCGGATGTCGATCTCTCCAACCTACGCGCCTATCTGGGGAGCGATGCCGTCGCGCTGATGGAGCTGTTCGAGAACCGCGATCCCGACAGGTCGGGCGCGCTGCTTCAGGCGTTACCGCCGTCCATTCTGACCTCGCTGACGACGCTGTCGCCGTCACGCCATGACCTCGAATCCCTGGGCGGCAAGCTTATCTTGGTGCACGGCCTGGACGACCAGATCGTGCCCTATACCGAGAGTTTGAATCTTCGGACAACCGTACCGGACACCGAGCTCTTTCTGGTGTCGAGCTTCACCCATGTCGACCCCGACGACGTGGATTGGCAGGGCTACGTCACCATGATGCTGGCGGTCGAGACGATCCTCGATCGCGGTCTGGGAAGCCTGCAGGAGCTCTAGAAAGCAAGGCCAGGAGAAGTGCCGGCCGTGTTCGGTCCTTGACGGCATGTGGTGCCTATCTGGCATTGTGCGCCGGGCGCCGAAATCTGGGGAGATCGCCATGATCCGACGAACCGTTCTGATGCTGATGTTTGCCGTTGCTCTGCCAGGCCTGGCGGCGGCCAACGATGACTTTGTCATCAAACCAAGCGCCCATTCGGTGCAGGAGACGATGGATCGCCTGGAGGCGATCGTTCAGGAGAAAGACTTCGTTGTCATCGCGCGGGTTGATCATGCGGCAGCGGCCGCATCTGTCGATATGGAACTGGCGGCGAACCAGGTCCTGATCTTCGGCAAACCCGCGCTCGGCACGCCGTTGATGGCAAAGAACCCGCTCATCGGCATCGACCTGCCGATCAAGGTGGTCGTCTATGAAGACGCCGACGGCAACGTCTGGCTCGCCTACGCCAAACCTGAAGCGCTGATCGTCGAGCGCTACGGCATCGAGGGCGAGGCCGAGCGCATCGAGATGATGAACAAGGGCCTCGGCGGCATGACCGATGCCGCGACCTCCGGCGGCTGAGGCGTGACATCGGGCGTACCGAGACTGGCCGGTCTCCAGGAACTGGGCGCCGGCTACGACGTCTACGTGGTCGACCTGTGGGGCTGTCTTCACAACGGCATTGCGGCCTATCCAGACGCGCTTGACTGGATGGCGCGGGTCCGGGGCGACGGCGCCAAGGTCATCTT
This sequence comes from Pseudomonadota bacterium, assembly GCA_039028155.1. Classification (NCBI taxonomy): domain Bacteria; kingdom Pseudomonadati; phylum Pseudomonadota; species Pseudomonadota bacterium. The sequence continues at coordinate 5,945 of JBCCIS010000032.1, read as the reverse complement.
CCTCTCCAACGCGCCGCGCCGGTCCTCGGCCGTCGCTCAGCAACTGGTGCGCATGGGGGTCGAGCCCGGCACCTACGATGCCATCATGACGGCTGGCGAGGCGGTCAGGCTGGAGATCGAGGAGGCGACCGATCCCTGGTATGCCGGTCTGGGCCGCCGTTTCTTCCATATCGGTACCGAGCCCGACGCCAAGCTCTTGGATGGCCTGGACTTCGAGCGTGTGCCGGACGCCAAGAACGCCGACTTCGTCCTGTGTTGCGGCATCAGGAGCCGGGACGAGCAGCTCGGTGACTTCGAAGACATGTTGGCCGAGTTCCTGGAACTCGGATTGCCCATGGTCTGTACCAATCCGGACAAATCGGTGCTACGCGGCAGCTCGCGCGAACTCTGCGCTGGACGCATTGCCGAGCGGTATGTCGAGCTGGGCGGTGACATGCGCCAGGAGGGCAAGCCGCTGCCCGGCGTCTACCGCCATTGCCTTGATGTGCTCCACGAGGCGCCAAGCGCTTCAGCGCTGGCGATTGGCGACGGTTTGCACACCGATATCCTCGGTGCGCGCCTGGCCGGCCTTGACGCGGTCTGGATCACCGGCGGCCTGCCGGCCCACGACTGGGGTATTGCACCTGACGTCATGCCTGACCAAGACTTGGTCGACACCGCCTGCCGCGAGGCCAATGTGAGCCCGGTGGCGGCCATACCCCTGTTGCGCTGGTAGGAGAGGACGATGGATTTTTCCGGCAAGAAGGTTCTGGTGACCGGTGCCACCCGTGGCATCGGACGCGCGACGACGGCGGCCTTTCTCGAGGCCGGCGCGAGCGTGGCAGTCAACGGCCGCAGCCAGGCAAGCGTCAACCGGTTGATGGACGAGCTTGGCGGCGACCGGATGGTGGCGGCACCCGGTGATCTTTCCGAGGTCGCCGTCTGTGAGGTGGTCGCCAAGAACGCCGTCGATGGCCTTGGTGGGCTGGACTATCTGGTCAACAACGCCGGGATCTATGTCGTCGCTTCCATGGAGGACAGCGACGAGGCGGCCTGGGACAGCCTGAACGACATCAACGTCAAGGCGACGTTCTTCCTGTCGCGCGCGCTGTTGCCGGTGCTGCGCGCGTCGAAGGGCGCCGTCGTCAATCTCGGTTCCAGCGCTGGCCTCGCCGGCTCCGCCCAGACGACAATCTACTGCGCGACCAAGGGCGCGGTGGTGAACCTGACCCGTGCGATGGCGCAGGAATTGGCGCCCGACATTCGCGTCAACTGCGTCTGCCCGGCGGTCATCGCGACCGAGATGGGCGATCAGAACCTGGATATCTTCGGCAAGCCGGGCGCGACCCGAGACGACCTGAAGGAATGGTACCCGCTGGACCGTATCGGGACGCCTGAGGAGGTCGCCCAGGGTATTCTGTTCCTCTGCTCGCCAGCGGCCGCGTTCATGACAGGTTCTATGCTGGCCATGGATGGCGGCGCGCTATCGAGCGATTCCAGCTGATTCCGCGATGAATCCCGAGCTGGCTGCTCGGAAATGAGAACATCGCGAAACAAAAGCCGAACGAAGTACTAACCAATAGGGGGTAAAAGAAGACACCCCTTGTGGATAAGTCTTCCTAATACTTTCGATCCAATAGAGCAGGTCCTTTTGTGATGGCATCGCGGCGCGATGCCGGGAAGGCAGGTGAACCCGCTCTACTCAATCAATGGAGAGCGGATTCACGCGGTGAGGTGAAACCGTCAAGCGGTTCCACCTCACCGCGATCCGGTCTCAGTGCTTTGTCGGCAATCCAAGCTTCTGGCGGGCCTCTTCGGGGTTCAGGACCTTGCCGCCGAGGCGCTGGATGATCTCGCCCGCGCGGGCGACCAGATCGCCGTTTGACGCCAGAACGCCACGGTCGAGATAGATGTTGTCCTCCAGACCGACACGCACGTTGCCGCCCAGCAGCATGGCCTGCGCGACCATGGGCATCTGCATGCGGCTGATGCCGAAGCCCGCCCAGTTGGCGCCTTCGGGCAGGCCGTCGACCATGGCGGCCATCGAGCGGGTGTCGGCGCCCGCGCCCCAGGGAATGCCGAGGCAGACCTGGAACAGCGGCGGATCGGCGATCAGACCTTCGGTGACCAACGTGCTCGCCAGGCGCACCTGGCCGAGGTCGAACACCTCAAGCTCCGGCTTGACGCCGAGGTCTTTGATGTCGGCGGCCATCTGGCGGATGAAGGCCGCGGTGTTCAGATAGGTCTCGTTACCGTTGCCGAAGTTCATGGTGCCGCAGTCCAGGGTGCAGATCTCCGGCATCAGCTCTGCGACATGGGCAAGCCGCTCTGAAGGACCGATCAGGTCGCTGCCCTCCGCAGGCACCGACGGGTTGTCGGGATCGGCGACCAGATCACCGCCCATGCCGGCGGTCAGGTTAATGATAACGTCGACATCGCTGGCCCGGACCCGTTCGACGACGTCGCGGAACAAGCCGACATCGCGCGACCCCTTGCCGGTCTCCGGGTCGCGCACGTGAATGTGGGCGACGGCGGCGCCGGCCTTGGCGGCGTCGATGGCGGCATTGGCGATCTGCTCGGGCGTGACCGGCACCTTATCGCTCTTGCCGGTGGTGTCGCCGGCGCCGGTGACGGCGCAGGTGATGATGACATCGGTGTTCATGGTCGTTTGGTCCTCACGTGTTGGTACGACCCCGGTTTCAGTAGGCTTGGGGATCGCAGCAGGATTAGTGACAATTCGCGGCGACATAGGCCACGGCGATAGGGGTTAGCTGTTTCATGGTCCAGGCAATCGCCTCGCGATCGGCCTCGGTCCACTGGCGCGGCGCTTCGATCGTGCAGGGTTCCAGGATGCCGTAGAGCTTACCGTCATGCTGCAGCGGCGCATGGACCAGCGCCTGGTGTTTGAAGTGTTCGCGCTCATAGGCCGCGTTGACCAGATCGGGCGAGGCGGTCTCGATGTTGTCGATGTAGAGCGCTTCGGGATTGTGCATGGCCTCCGCGAACATGGGGTCGTCGCCGACCAGGTTCTCCGGTTCTGCCGCCCAGCCATCATCGGGCCGGTCAAGCGCGTAGGAGGGTTTGGTCTGATAGCCGTGGGTACAGCGCGACTTCCGACTGTCGGGGTCGCGTAGAAAAAGCAGGCAGCGATCGCAGTGCAGCACATCGCACATGACCTTCATCAGCGCGTCCAGTTTGGCGTTGTCCGATGTATCGGCCCCGAACACGGCCTTCAGTTCCGCCGGTACGGCCATGGCGCCTGCCCCTTTGCTAATCGCGATTCGTTCTGGCGCATCCTTCACGATCCCATCGGGCGCACCAAGCGAATTTCGACACGAAAAGCGACGTTCCCGTCAGCCTGACATCGCCCTGATGGCGTTGAGCGCCTTGGCGATAGCGACCAGGCTGTCGTTCATTTCGCGGGTCAACTGGCGGAAGTCCTTGTCGCCGGCCATCCGGTCGCAGCCCTCGATCATCTTCGCGCGCAGTTCCGGCGTTAGCTCCGGCGCCACCAGGCGGGTCCACGGCAGTTTCAGTGCCGGGCCGAACTGCTCCAGGCAATACTCCATGCCGCCTTCGCCGCCGCCAACGTGATAGACCATGCACGGTCCCATGATGGCCCAGCGCGGCCCCGGCCCGTTGACGATGGCGGTGTCGATCTGCTCCGGCGTGGCTTCGCCCTCGTTGACCATGTGAAGGGCTTCGCGCCAGATCGCTTCCTGCAGGCGCGTCGCGACAAATCCCGGCACCTCGGCGGTCATCATCAAGGGCGCCTTGCCGGCGTGCTCGTAGAACGCGCCGGCCCAGGCAACGGTCTCGGGCGCCGTCTTCTCGCCGCCGACGACCTCGACCAGGGGCATCAGATAGGGCGGGTTGAAGGGATGGCCGGTCACCGTGCGTTCCGGCGTCGAACACGTGGCCTGGATGTCGGTCATCATCAGGCCCGAGGTGCTCGATGCAATGACGACGTCGTCGGGCACCAGATCGCCCAATTGGGCGTAGATCGACTGTTTGAGGTCGAGGATTTCCGGCACGCTTTCCTGAACGAAATCGGCTTCGGCGACGGCCGCCGCCAGATCGGTCGTGCAGGTCAGCCGGTCGCGCGACGCGCCGTCGGCCACGCCCAGCTCTTCCATCGCGGCCCAGGCGTTGTCGATAAGCGCGCGCAGCGGCTCCTCTTCGCTGGCGTCATGGATATAGGCGGTGACGTCATAGCCTTTGGCCAGGAAATAGGTCGACCAGCCGCCGCCGATCGGACCGGCGCCGATGCTGGTGATGCGCGTGACTGCGCCGGGTTCTTTTCTTGCCATCGCGAGGCTCCTAGGCGCCTTTGAAGTTGGGTTTGCGTTTCTCGACGAACGCGCGCACGCCTTCCTTGGCGTCGTCGGAGCGCAGCATATGACGATAGGTCGGCAGATCGCCGGTGCGCATGGTGTGAAAGGCGTTCTGAATGGTGTCGTCTTCGACCGCGCGCAACACCTCCTTCACCGTTTGGACGGCGAGCGGCGCCGACTCGGCGAGCTGATCGGCCCAGGCGCGCGCCGTTGCCATAAGATCTGCCGCCGGCACGATCAGGTTGACGAGGCCATAGCGCTGGGCTTCCTCGACCGGCATGCGCCGGCCCATCAGCAGCATCTCCAGCGCGATGGTGTAGGGCAGGCGGCGCGGCAGGCGCTGAAGGGCGCCGGCATCAGGCACGATACCAAGCGGCATTTCCGGCAGTTGGAACTGGACGTGGTCGGCCGCGATGATGAGATCGCAGGCGAGCGCGATCTCGAAGCCGCCGCCGATCGCCATGCCGTTCAGCGCAGCGATCACCGGCTTGTTCAGGTCCCACATCTCGGTGATGCCGGCAAAGCCGCCGGACGCCGCGTCCTCGGTCTCCCACCAGTTGTCGAGGGCCTGATCGCCGCTGTCGAGCGCCTTCAGATCCCAGCCGGCGGAGAAGATCTTCTCGCCCGCGCCGGTAATCAGACCGACACGCAATTCGGGATCATCGCGCAAGGTAACGAACGCCTTGCCGAGTTCGCGACTCATGGCGTTGTCGATCGCGTTGACCTTGCCCCGATCCAACGTGATCTCCAGAACATGGCCGCGCCGTTCAAGACGCATGCCGGTGTCGGTGTCAGCCATGGGCGATGTCTCTCCTGTTCTTATTGCGACATGCCACGTCGCGCGGTCCGCGGCAATCGCGGATCCGACGTCAACCGGCCGTCAGACGAGTACTCTGTGATTTCAAGCGGAGGCGGATAGCGAGACGAAGTTGCGGTCGAGATAGACCAGGGGATTGACCGTCTCGCGCGGCAGCATGATGTCACTGACATTGCCGATGAAGACCATATGCGTACCGTGCACGACGCGCTGCGCGACGTCACAGAAGATGGCGGCCTGGGCGTCGCCCAGATAGGGCAGGCCGTCATGATCCCGCCATTCGCCGTGTTGGAACCGGGTGTGGCGCGCGTCAGGGCGGCCGAAGCGCGCGCAGTGGTCGCGGTGATCGTCGGCCAGCACGTTGACGCAGAACTGGCCGCGCTCGTCGATCGGCGCGCAGGTGGCGGCGTCGCGGTTGATGCAGACCAAAATCGATGGCGGCGCCATCGACACCGACGATACCGCGGTCGCTGCCATGCCGTACCAGGCGCCTTCCTTGTCGACCGCGGTGATCAAATGCGCCGTGCCGGCGACGCCGCGCATCGCCTGGCGAAAGGCGTCGTGAAAGCCGAGACGGGGAGCGCACTCGAAAAAGCTCATGATCGGACCTCTTGCCTATGGCCGCTTGCGACAACCGGCAGTAGAGGCGCTTCGCGGGGCCACGGTAAACTTGAAAAAGGCTGATCTTCGCGTAAGCTTTTTTTCATGCAAAGCCTGCGTATGCGCCTGCCGCCGGTCAACAGCCTGGTCGCCTTCGAGGCGGCCGCCCGGCATTTGAGCATCACCCGCGCGGCCCAGGAACTGACCGTCAGCCG
>JBCCIS010000031.1 GCA_039028155.1 Pseudomonadota bacterium | reverse complement strand
TTTGCCGGCGCGATCCCGACGATCCTCAAGGCCAACAACTCGAACAGCCTGGCGACATCGAAAGACCAGGCGGTCACCGCCTCGGTCGAGGACGCGCTCAGGCTCGGCTGCTCGGCCATCGGCTTCACCATGTATCCGGGCTCCGATCAGCAGTTCGAGATGGTCGAGGAAATCCGCGAGATGTCGCTAGAGGCGAAATCCTACGGCATCGCGACCGTCGTGTGGTCCTATCCGCGGGGCGGCAATCTTTCAAAGCAGGGCGAGACGGCGATTGACATCACCGCCTACGCCGCCCAACTCGCCGCCCAGATCGGCGCCAACATCATCAAGGTGAAGCCGCCGACGGACCACATCGAACAGGACGAGGCGCGCAAAGTCTACGAATCCGAGAAGATCGACATCTCGACACTTCACGCGCGCATCGCGCATGTCATGCAGTCGGCGTTCAACGGCCGCCGGCTGGTCGTGTTCTCCGGCGGTGCGGCCAAGGACCTGGACGGCGTCTTCAGCGAGATCTCGGAGATCTACAAGGGCGGCGGCACCGGCTCGATCATCGGGCGCAACACCTTCCAGCGCCCACGCGAAGACGCGCTCGCCATGCTCGACCGCATCATCAAGATCTATCAGGGCAAGGGCTGACCTGACCCCCAGCCATGCCTGCCGCCGAGCCCTGCCGGCTCTACCTGATCACGCCCGCGACGATTGAGCCGGCCGGCTTCGCCGCCTCGCTCGACAGCGTCCTCGACGCCGGCGACATCGCGTGTTTGCGGCTGGAATGCGACGGCGACGACGACACAATCAAACGCACCGCCGACGCCCTGGTGCCGGTTTGCCGAGCCCACGATGTCGCGTTGCTGTTGACCGACAGGCCCCACTTGGTCGCGCCGACCGGTGCCGACGGCGTGCACATGACCCAAGCGCTCGACGGCGTCCGCGACGAGCTGCCGGCGGACACCATCCTGGGCGCGGGCTGCGGTCTGTCGCGCCATGACGCCCTGGTCGCGGGCGATCTGGAGTCTGACTACGTCAGCTTCGGGCCGGCCGGTTCCGACGCGCGGGACATTATCAGATGGTGGAACCAGATGGTCGTCCTGCCCAGCGTCGCCGAAGGCGTCGCCACGCTTCAGGACGCAGCGGCCATGGCAGAGGCAGGCGCAGACTTTTTGGCGCTCAGCGAGGCCGTCTGGGATCACCCGGATGGGCCAGCCGCTGCGGTGACGGCCTTCGACACCGCGATTGCCAAGTACCGGGACCACTGATAGCTTCCGCGCCCGCAACCAACCCATCCCGATAGGTCAAGTGATGAAGATCGACGGCAACGCGATCCGTCCAGGCAACGTGATCGAACATAAAGGCCGCCTGCTGGTCGCGACCAAGATCCAGCACACCCAGCCCGGCAAGGGCGGCGCCTACCTTCAGGTCGAACTGAAGGATATTCGCGACGGCACCAAGTTGAACGAGCGTTTCCGCTCGTCGGAATCCGTCGAGCGCGTGCGCCTCTACGACAAACCCTATCAGTATCTCTATGCCGACGGTGATCTCTATACCTTCATGGATACGGAGACCTACGAGCAGATCACCATCAACGGCGACATGCTGGGCGATCAGGCGGCCTATCTGCAGGACGGCATGATGGTGACCGTGTTGTCCTATGAGGACGAGCCGATCAGTATCGAGCTGCCGGAAACCGTGACGCTGGCGATCACCGAGACCGAAGCGGTGGTCAAGGGCCAGACGGCCGCCTCGTCCTATAAGCCCGCGACGCTGGAGAACGGCCTGCGCGTCATGGTGCCGCCCCATGTCGAGGCCGGCACCCGCATCGTCGTCAGCACCGTTGACTCGACCTACCGCGAACGCGCGAAGGATTGATGATGCCGCTCCCGCGCATCACCGGCCCACTCCCCCTCCCGGCCACCCATGGCAGCATCCTCGGGGTGGCCGGGAGGGGGAGCGGGCTGGCCCCGGTACTGCGCCAGCAAAGCGCGCACTAACCCATGGCGCGCCGATCTCCTCTCATCACCGTGATGGCCGCGGCCGCCGATAAGGCGGCGCGGGCGCTGTTGCGGGACTTCAACGAGGTCGAGCATCTTCAGGTCAGCCGCAAGGGGCCGAACGATTTTGTCAGCGCCGCTGATCTGCGCGCCGAACGAACGCTGAAGGAAGAACTGGCGCGCGCCAGACCGAAGTTCGGCTTTTTGATGGAGGAGAGCGGCGCCAGTGGCAGCGCCGAAGAAGGCCGCTGGATCGTCGATCCGCTGGACGGCACGCTGAACTTTCTGCACGCCGTCCCCCATTTCTGCATTTCCATCGGCGCCGAGCAGCACGGCGAACTGGTCGCCGGCGTCGTCTTCGACCCGCTGCGCGACGAGACGTTCTGGGCCGAAAAGGGCCAGGGCGCCTACGTTAACCACCGGCGTCTCAGGGTCACCAACCGGGACAAGCTGGCCGAATGCCTGGTCGGCCACGGCCGCGCGGCAGCCGACGACACGGAAGCGGTCGGGCGGTTCCAGGAGCAGGTCACCCGTGTTCTCAACCACACCCGGGATGTCCGCCGGCTGGGCGTCGCCGCGCTCGACCTCGCCTATGTCGCGGCCGGCCGTCTGGACGGATTCTGGGAGGAAAAGCTGCACCCCTGGGACATCGCCGCCGGCGCCGTTCTGGTCCGCGAAGCCGGCGGATACATTACCGGCATCGACGGCAGCGACTTGGACCTCGAACGCGGCGACGTTCTGGCCGCCAACCCGCGCCTGCATGGCGTTCTGCATAAGGTTCTGGCCGGCCACTGACGCAATGCCGCCCCAATCGGCTGTAACCGTGCCGTTGTTGTTCGCAGGCAAGCCGATGGTCTATGGTGCGGGCGACCCGAATTGCGGCCAAAACTCGCGATCACGCAGCCGAGCGATACCTTGAGCATGACCCTTCTTCCTCAACGATTGCGAACACCGCTAAAAACAGCAGGTTTGGCGCTGGCCATCGCGCTGCCGGCAGCCGCCCAGGCGCAGGAGACGGTGATCGTCGGCGAAACGACCAAACCCGCGGTCGAGGTCAATCTGGGCGTGCTGGACAGCCTGGCGCCAGCGCCGGCCAGCCCCTATCCGACGCTGGATGAACCCGCGGTATCGGCCAACCAGGGCAGCGTGCTGTTGATCGCGCCATCAGACGGCTACGCTCCCAACCTGGTCGCACCGGCGAGCGGCAGCGATACCTTCGCCATGCCATCGGCAAGCGCCGAGACACCGCCGTTGCCGGAAGCCTCACCCGACCCGGATGGCGCGTTGGCGCCCGAGGTCGTTCGAACCACCGCCACCGAGACAGCCGAGACGACAGCCGCCACCGTCGAGGAGACGGTTGTCGAAGAGACCATGGTCGCAGAACCCGAGGTCGCAGAACCCGTGGTCGACGAGCCCATGGCTGAAGAAACCGTGGTTGAGGAGACAGTCGTCAAGGAGGCCGAGCCGACCGAACTGATTGCGGCGGCCACCACGGCCGACAGCGCGGCGGGCGACCTGGGCGGTGACGACAGCGATCCCTTCGCAGAAATCGAAGAGATGCTGAGCGAGGCCGAACAGGCCGACGAGGTCGTCGTGCCGGAGCCCGAAACGACGGTCGAGGAGACGGTGGTCGCCGCCGCGCCGAGTGAGACCGAGGAGCCCGTCGAAGAGACGCTGCAGTTGCTGTTCCAACCCGGCGAGGAGGCGCTTAGCGAAAACGACAAGGCAGCGTTGACCGCGCTCGCCGGCGACCTCGCCTCGGACGAAAACCAGCGTATCCAGCTGCGCGCCTATGCCTCGGCCGAGGATGGCACGTCCAGCATGGCGCGCCGGCTCGCGCTCTCACGCGCGCTGGAGGTCCGGAAGTTCCTGATCGACAACGGCGTGCGCAGCACCCGTATCGACGTCCGGGCACTGGGCGATAACGCGGAATCCGGCCCGCTTGACCGCATCGACATCGTCCTGGTCGAGCGTTGAGGCACGGGCCCGGACCATGCGGTTTCGCCCGTCAGCCACACTTGCCTGATCGCCCGTTCCGGAAATGACGCGTCCCACCCAATATCTGCTGCGCATGGCGATCTTCTTGGTCCTGGTCGCCGCCATCGTCTTTCTGCTGCTCGGCTCATTCCTCGACGCGTTCCAGGCCAACCCGGCGCTGAACGGATTGATCCTGGGCGTCATGCTGCTCGGCATCATCTATATCTTCCGCCAGGTCCAGATGCTGTCGCCGGAGGTCGAGTGGATCGAGGGCTACCGCACCAACCGGCCCGGCCTCTCGACACGCCAACCGCCGCGCCTGGTCTCGCCGATGGCGACCATGCTGGGCGAAAGCCAGAGCCGGGTCAGCCTGTCGACACTTTCCATGCGCTCGATCCTGGACAGCATCGGCTCGCGCCTGGATGAATCGCGCGAGCTGTCGCGCTATCTGATCGCGCTTCTGATCTTCCTGGGCCTGCTCGGCACGTTCTGGGGTCTGCTCCAAACCATCGGTGCGGTCGGCGATGTGGTCGGCGGCCTCTCGATCGCCGAAGGCGGCGATGTCGCCGATCTGTTCGGCGATTTGAAAGAGGGCCTCGCCGCACCGCTCTCGGGCATGGGTACGGCCTTCAGTTCCTCGCTGTTCGGTCTCGCCGGTTCGCTGGTCTTGGGCTTTCTCGACCTGCAGGCCAATCAGGCACAGAACCGGTTCTATAACGAGCTGGAGGAGTGGCTGAGCTCCATCACGCGCCTGCAGTCGGGCGCCGGTCTGGTCGAAACCGACCAATCGGTGCCGGCCTATGTCAGCGCGCTGTTGGAACAGACTGCCGACAGTCTGGACCGCCTGCAGCGCACGTTGACCCGCGGCGAAGAAAGCCGTCACGCGGCCGACCAGAACCTCGCCGCGCTTTCCGACCAGTTGGCCACGCTCTCCGATCAGATGCGCAGCGAACAGGCGTTGATGGTGAAGCTGGTCGAGGGCCAGATCGACATGAAGCCGGTGCTTGAGCGGCTAACCAATGTCAGCCAGCAGACCGGCGCGCTCGACGAAGCCAGCCGCGCCCATCTGCGCAACATGGACGTCCTGATGAGCCGCCTGCTTGAAGAGACGGTCGCCAGCCGCAACCAGCTTGCCGATGAAATTCGCAGCGAGATCAAGCTGTTGGCGCGCACCATCGCGGCCGCCGGCAACCAGCAGAGAAGTTAGTACATCATGCGGCAAGGTCGTCGCCAAAATCCTCAACGCTCTCCCTCGCCCCTTGAGGGAGAGGGATGCGAAGGCGTAGGCGCGCGGCGCCCCAGCCGAAGCTGGGTGAGCCGGGTGAGAGGTAGCGGCGGATGAAACGGCGATGCCTGTCTATCGTGCACGCTTGGGCGCGTACCCCCTCACGCCGGCCCTCTCCCTTCAGGGGAGAGGGAGACCTGGGCGGTTAGACGATGGCCATGCGAACCCGGCGTGGCGGCACCGCGGCCAGCGATATCTGGCCCGGCTTCGTCGATGCGCTCTCAGCGCTGTTGATGGTGCTGATCTTCGTTCTCGTCGCCTTCATGCTTGCCCAGTTCTTCCTGAACGTCGCGATCACCGGACGCGACGAAGCCCTGGCGCGCCTGGAATCAGAGATCGCCCAACTCTCGGACATGCTCGCGCTGGAGCGCCAGTCCAACGCGGATCTGAGACTGAGTGTCGCCCAGCTTTCGGCCGAACTGCAGACGGCCAACAGCGCGCGCGACCAGTCGGACGCCGCCCTGGCGGCGCTCTACCTGGAACGCGACGGCCTTCTGGCGAGCCTGTCACGCGTTACCGAGCGCGCCGAGCTTGCCGAAGCGGAACTGGCGGACGCGCTGACCGAGATCACGGTCGGCGAAGAAACCCTGGAACTCAAGCTCGCCGAAATCGCCAGCCTGCAGCGCGACATCGCAGCCTTGTCGGAGACTCGTGACAGCCTGGAAGACGAGGTCGCGAAGATGGTCTTGCTGCTGGAGGAGGCGCGTGAGGATCAGGCGCGGACCGCCGAAGCCTTGGAGGAGACCGAAGCCGAGGCCGCGGCCAGCCGCGAACGCATCGAGGCCCTGCTCGCGGAGCTGACCGCCGAACGCGACCGTTCGTCGGCCCTGGAGGCCGATGTCGTCTCGGCCGAGGAACGGACGATCCTGGCGCAGCGAAATCTGGAGGAGCGCGACATCCGTCTCGCTGAACTGACCGCCGCCGTCACCATGACGGAGGAGGAACTGAAGCAGGCCGAATCCATCTCCGAACGGCGCCTCAACCAGATCAGCTTGTTGAACCAGCAGCTCCAGGCGCTGCGCCAGCAGATCGCGGCGCTGAACGAAGCGCTCGACGCTGCCGAGAGCCAAGCCGAGGCGGACGCCGTGCAGATCGCCGACCTGGGCCAGCGGCTGAATGCCGCGCTCGCCGCCAAGGTTCAGGAACTCTCGCAATACCGCAGCGAGTTCTTCGAGAAGCTGATCAACGCGCTCGGCAACCGGCCGGACATCCGTGTCGTCGGCGACCGCTTTGTGCTGCAGTCCGAACTGTTGTTCGACAGCGGCAGCGCGGAGATCGCGCCGGAGGGCGAGGCCGAGCTCGACAAGATCGCCAACCTGATCATCGAGTTGACGCAAGACATCCCCGACGACGTCAAATGGATCCTGCGCGTCGACGGCCACACCGACCGGGTGCCGATTTCGACGGCGCTCTATCCGTCGAACTGGGAACTTTCGACAGCGCGGGCGACTGCCGTCGTGCGTTACCTGATAAGCCGCGGCGTTCCGTCAAACCGGCTCGCCGCGGCCGGCTTCGGTGAGTTCCAGCCGATCGACCCGTCAGACGACGAAATCGCGCTGCGGCGCAACCGCCGCATCGAGTTCAAGCTGACTGAACAGTAGATCTGGTCCGAGTCTATTAAGTAGAGCAGATTCACCTGCCCTGACGAAATCGCGAAGCGATCCCCTCAAGACAGGATCTGCTCTAGGCTTTCGCCGTCACGATCCAGGTGGCCGCGCTCAAATGCAGCGCCTGACCGTCGTGATGGGAGGCCAGCGCGTCGCGGACCTCGTCGATCGCGCGCTCGCGCACCTCGCCCTCGACCTCGTCCAGCAGCCGCGAAACCGGCCCCATGGTCGCGACGAACTCGGTCACGTCGTCCAGGCTGCCGATGTTGCGCACCTTGGTGTCGAACCGCTCGAGGACGATGCCGTTGAAACCGGCGTCGCGCAGAATGTCGGTAACCTTCTCCGCATCGGCGAAAGCAAACGGCCCGGGCTCATCCGGACTCACCGGCTCGGGGGGCGGCAAATGCTTCAGCGCGGCATCGCGCGGTACGCTGACCCACATGTTCTGGTCAAGGCTGCGCCAGCACACGAAACCGAGGCGTCCGCCGGGACGTAAGGCCGCCTTCAGATTGGCGAAGGCATCGACGGGATTGCGGAAGAACATGACACCGAAACGCGAGAACACGACATCCGTCGCTTCCGGCTCAAAGCCGAAGGCCGACGCGTCGGCCATGGCGAAACGCAGATTCCCGAGCGCGGCATCGCCAAGTCGTTCGCCGGCACGCTGCAGCATGGGCGCGGACACGTCGATTGCCAACACGCTGCCCATGGGTCCGACGCGCGAAGCCAGCTCGAACGAGGTATCGCCGCAACCGCAACCGACGTCGACGACGTGGTCGCCGGGCTGGAGCGCAACCGCTTCGATGGCCGCTTTGCCGAACGGCGCCAGCATGGTGTCCAGTTCGTCCTGGCCGGCGGCCCACTTCTCACCGGTTTCACCGCTCCAGTAGTCGACCTGGTCGGCGTTGATATCCGCAACGGTAACCTGCTGATCCATTATCTTCCCCAACATCACGACGTTCGCATTGGCACGGTTGATATGGTGATGCTTCGACCGAAATCATGTCCTTAAAATGACCGCGCGGATACCGGTCGTTTCCGGGGCCCGTTGACCGATGTCAAGATCAAGACAGTTCCGTGACAATTCGGTTTTCTTTGCGCACCGCCGATGCCTTTTGTCGTTGGCGTCCATACATGTCTCGTAGAAGCAGACGGCGCTGCGCGTTCCGCCAGCGCGCGGGTTTGCCATCGCGTGATCCAGGAATGCGTCAATGAAAGCCGAAGAGAAGATTCGCGGCATAGAAGCCGAGATCGAGATGATCCAAAACGAGATCGACCGCAGGCACGCGCGACGGGACTCCGGCACCGACCCCCTGCGCAATCAGGAGAAAATCGACGCCTTGCGCGAAAAGCGGGCCAAACTCAAGGAGCGGGTCGAAAAGCTCAGGAAATAGGCCCGCGATTGCCTCCCGGCGCGCCCGGTGATACCGCTGTTCCGGCGGTCGGCACTTGACCGCTTAGTGGCCGATCAACCGAAACGAGTGACCTGAAATTGCGTATCTTCGCGGCCGGACTAGGCACCGAAACCAACACCTTTGCGCCCTTCCCGACCTCTCGCCAGGGCTTTGAGGCTGGCGAGTACTTCCCACCCGGCGCCCATCCCGACGAGCCCAGTTTCATCGGCGCGCCGCTTTGGGCCGCGCGCCGGCGCGCCACAGAGAACAACTGGGTCGTGATCGAGGGTCTTTGCACGATGGCCGAGCCCGCCGGCATCACCGTTCGCTCGGCCTACGAATCCCTGCGCGATGAGATCCTCGACCAGTTGAAGGCCGCCCTGCCCGTCGACGTGGTCGCCTTTGGCATGCACGGCGCGATGATTGCCGAGGGTTACGACGATTGCGAAGGCGACCTGCTGGCGCGGGCGCGCGCCCTGGCGGGACCGGACGCCGCAATCGGCGCGGAGCTCGATCTTCATTGCCATATCACCGATCAGATGATCGCGGCGGCCGATATCCTGGTCACCTACAAGGAATACCCGCACACCGACAGCACCGCGCGCGCCGAAGAACTGATCGAGCTGCTGACACGGACCGCCAGCGGCGATGTGCGCCCGCACATGTCGCTCCACGACTGCGGCATGATCGGTATCATGCACACGCCGCGCGAACCCATGCGGTCATACGTCGACCGCGCCGCGGCGCTCGAAGGCAAGGACGGCGTCCTCTCCGTCTCCATCGGCCACGGCTTTCCCTGGGGCGATGTCGCCGACATGGGAAGCCGCGTGCTCGTCATTACCGACGACGACGCGGAGAAGGGTGACAATCTCGCCCGCGCGCTGGGTGAGGAACTCTTCGCGATGCGCGACAACACGGCGCCGCGACCGCTTGCCATCGACGATGCCTTGGATGCCGCGCTCAGCGGTGCGGAGAAACCCGTCGTGCTGGCCGACGTATCGGACAACGCAGGAGGCGGCGCGCCGGGCGATTCAACGTTTCTGGTCGATGCGTTGCGCAAGCGAAAAATCGGCAATGCGGCCGTCGGTCCGCTATGGGATCCCATCGCCGTCGCCACCTGTTTCGATGCCGGTGAGGGCGCCACGCTCCCGCTCCGCTTCGGCGGTAAGATGTGCCCGCTATCTGGGCAGCCGGTCGACGCCGACGTCACGATCGGCAAACTGACGCGACAGGCCGTTCAGCACCTGGGCGACACGCCATCGCCGCTGGGCGACTGCGCCGCGATTCACTTCGACGGCATCGCGGTCGTCTTGACCAGCGTGCGGACCCAGGGCTACAGCCCCGAACTCTTTACCCAGGTCGGCATCGATCCGGCGGCCTTAGACATCGTCGTCGTCAAGTCGACCCAGCACTTCTATACGGCTTTCGCGCCGCTTGCCGCCGACGTCATCTATGTCGCGGCACCCGGTGTCGTCGCGCCCGACTTCACCGCCCTCACCTATCACAAGATCGCGCGGCCCAAGTGGCCGTTCGACAATGGTGGCGGTTGATCCCGGCCTACCAGTCGACGCTTGAGAAGTCGGCGGCCTCGGTGAAGAGCCGGCAGTCCGGCGTCGGAAGCGCCGCCGGATCGGGGTCGTCGAAGAATGCCGCGACCAGATCGCTGGCGCAACGGTTGGCTGCGCTCGGCACATGGCCAGCGCCCAGAAACTCGAAGTGGCGGCTGTTTGACAGGTAACCGGCGGTGTCCTCACCCCAATCGGGCGGTGTCACCGGGTCATAGGCGCCACTGATGAGGAGCGCGGGCACGTCGGATTCAACGGGTTCCCATTCCACGGGATCCGACGGCGGCACCGGCCAGTTGTCGCAGATGTCGTTGGTCATGATCGTGCTGCCGGCCATGGCATAAACGCCGTACTTCGCTATCTCCCGCGCGACGACATCGGCGCGGATGCGCGGCCGTTCCTCCCGGCATGTCACCGACAGGAAGGTCCCCTCGTCAAGTGACCAGTCGGCAAAGAACGGATACCAGTAGAACCAACCGAGGCCGGAAAGATCGTACTTGAGCGCGTCGTCGACCAGCGCCGGGACATAGGGGATGGCATCGCCGTAATAGAGGGCGTCATACATATGGAAAATCAAGAGGTCGCCGTCCACGACGGCTTCGGAACCGATAGGCCAACGCGGGTCGTCGACCGCAATGGCCTGTGGTTTGTCGTTCAGTGATTCCAAAAGGTCGGCAAACCGGTCGCCGATGTCGCCATAGGCCTTGGCGCACCAGCTATCGCGCGCGCAATCATCGAAGATGCGCGTGAAGGCGCGGTGGGTCGCCCACGGCGCCTGTTCGTCGGCGCGCACATGGGGCGGATAGACACCGTCCAGGACAACCGAGCGGATGAGATCGCCGTGCCGGCGCAGCATGACCAGCGCCACCCGCGTGCCATAGGACATGCCCCACAGATTAACCTTGTCATAGCCGAGCGCGTCGATGATGACGGCCAGATCATCGGCGTTCGCCGGGGTCGAGAAGCTCGACAGATCGATGCCGTCGGCAATCAGGCGATCGTAGCAACCGGCAATTTCCGCTCGGTCGCGATCAAAGAACGGCACCTCGACTCCGGGCGGCGATGCCGCCGATGCGGCCAGCTGATCCGCCTCGAAACAGTTCAATGCCGGTTCGGCCAGGCCGACGCCACGCTGGTCGTAGAAGATGACGTCGCGGGTTTCGCGCACTGGCTCCGTCATCCCCCACAGATACTCTGTGCTGACCTGCTCTGGATAAGCACTGTGGAAGAACGAGGCACCCGGCCCGCCTTGAATGACGATGACCGGGTCGCCGGCCGGCTCGCTGGCGCGGGCCTTCAAGACGGCGACCGGCAGGTGATAGAAGTGCGCCGGCGCGCCATCGTCGCTGTAGACGGGGACACGAACACGGTAACACGCCGCCGCCTCGCCAGCCGGCACAACAATCCAGCAGGGCACCTTGGTCGCCGTAGCAGCAGCCCCGTTTCCGGCAACGCCGGCCACGAACACCATCACGGCAACGGAAAATGCAAGAACCCAACGCACCATAGTCCACCTTTCGTCGCGCTCACGTGCTATGAGAAAGAAGCACTAACACTAACACCGGACGGGGTGCTTCGACATGCAAAGGGTTGCCTTGGTCACAGGCGGGTCGCGTGGCATCGGTCGCGGCATCGCCATCGCGCTAGACCAGGCGGGCTACAAGGTCGCCGCCAACTATCGCAGCAACGAAGAAGCGGCGGCCTCGCTGGCCGCCGAGACGGGCGTTGCGACCTATGCCTGGGATGTCGCCGACTACGACGCCTGCCAGAAAGGCGTCGAACAGGTCGTCGCCGATCTCGGCCCGGTCGAGATCCTGGTCAACAACGCCGGCATCTCGCCGGACAAGTTCATGCACAAGATGGCACCGGACGTCTGGCGCAAGGTGATCGACACCAATCTGAACGCCGCCTTCAACATGACCCATCAGGTCATCAAGCCGATGCGCGACGCCGGCTTCGGCCGCATCATCAACGTCGCCTCGCTGTCGGCCTTCGCGCCTAACTATGGCGAGACTGCCTATGGCGCCGCCAAGGGTGCCATGGTCAGTTTCACCAAGGCGCTGGCCAAGGAGAGCGCGGCCAAGGGCGTGACGGTCAACGCCATCGCGCCCGGTTACGTCGATACCGACATGATCCGCGTCGCGCCCCAGGAATT
Organism: Pseudomonadota bacterium; assembly: GCA_039028155.1. Lineage (NCBI taxonomy): Bacteria > Pseudomonadati > Pseudomonadota > Pseudomonadota bacterium. The sequence continues at coordinate 50,663 of JBCCIS010000031.1, read as the reverse complement.
CCTGGATGATCTCGTCGAGAACCACATCCTGGTCGGCCGGCTCGGCCGGGTTGAAGACGTCGCCCGCTGCGTGCTGTTCCTGGCCGCTGATGACGCCGACTTCATCACCGGCGCCACCATCGACGTGAACGGCGGTCAGGTGATGCGCTAGCTGCCGACGTCAACCCTGGACTTCGTGAAACCTGGTCGGCTCCTTCGTCTTTGAGAGTGAGCTTAAGAAGATCGAGAAGAGCTCGGATTGCGAGATAATGCCGAGTTTGGCGTAGATGTTCTTGCGGTGGACTTTGACGGTGCCGGGCGAGATGCCCAGGATCTTAGAGATTGAGTCCGAAGAGTGACCACGCAACACAAGGCCGACGACTTCCCGTTCCCTGGGCGAGAGCAGCGAGCGTCCGAAGTTGCGGAACGTGTAGTCGATGTAGCGCTCCAGGATCTCGTGCTCGGGATCCACGGCATCATCGGAAAACCGGCCGCTCAGATCCTGCCAGTGATACTCCGCAGACGCGCGGACGAAAGGTTCGACCTTTCTCAGCCGCGTCATCTCCTTTTCGCTGAACACCGGCCGGTTGCTTGACCGCATCAACGACATCACCGCGCAAACGTCATCAGGCAGCGCGACGACAAACCCGATCTCTTCGGCAAGGCCTGTCTTGATGTAGTAGGAGCGGAAGTACTCGCTTTGATAGAAGCGGTCGGGCGCCAGCTCGCGAAGCCGATAGAGGCCCGGTTCGACCTGCTCTTTCGCCGCCCGAAAGAAAGGATCCAGCATATAGGGACCTTCTTGGTAGAGGGTCACGAAGATGGCGCGCCGCTTGGCGCCGAAGTTGTCGAACAAATCGAGCGGGCGGTCGTCGCCGCGATAGGCGAACATCACGGAGAAATCGAAGGCAACCAGCCGCCCGAGCGCGTCGACCAGCCGATGGGGATAGTCCGGTGTTCTGATCGACCCAATGACCTTGGCGATCTCCTCGTGCCACTCGTGATCAGTTATCTGCAACACGCGCTCCGTGTGATCTCCGCTGGCTCCACCCCTATCCCCTGAAATGGCCTACTCATCGAGATATACCCCCCGGTAGGTATATCCTTCGCTGGTGAAATTTGCGAATTTCTTGGTTCGCGGGGATATAGCGCCGGAATCCCATCCGTCAGCGCAACTTTGGGAGTTCAGGTAGTAGGTTGGAACGCGAACCCCAGGCTGAGATTGACGTCGAGTTTCGCGGCGTCACCAAACGTTTCGACGAAGTCGTGGCGGTGGACGCACTCGATCTGCAAATTCCCAGTGGCGGCTTCTTCAGTTTCCTCGGGCCCTCGGGCTGCGGCAAGACGACGTCGTTGCGCATGATTGCCGGCTTCGATCAGCCGACGGAAGGCGACGTGCTGATAAAGGGCGCGTCCATGGTCGGCGTCCCAGCCTATCGACGGCCCGTCAACATGGTGTTCCAGCATTACGCGCTGTTCCCTCATCTCAACGTGTTCGACAACATCGCTTATGGCCTGCGGCAGGTAACGCCGCGCCCCGGTGACGCGGAGATCACCGCGCGGGTCGACGAGTCGCTCGAACTCGTCCGATTGGCCGGCTATGCCAAGCGCCGTATCTGGGAGCTTTCGGGCGGCCAGCAGCAGCGCGTCGCCTTGGCACGTGCCTTGATCAACCGCCCGACCGTTCTGCTGTTGGACGAACCGCTGGGCGCGCTCGACAGGAAGCTGCGCCGCGAAATGCAGATCGAGCTCCAGACCCTGCAGCGCGATGTCGGCATCACGTTCATCCTGGTCACACACGACCAGGAAGAGGCGCTTTCGATGAGCGACACCATCTGCATCATGCTGGAAGGCCGCATCGTGCAAACCGGGAGCCCGACCGAGCTGTACGACGAACCAATCAACCGTTACGTCGCCGACTTTGTCGGCCGCTCAAACTTCCTACACGGCAAGATCGTCGCGGCAGACAACGGGCGCGCCAGGCTTGAAACGTCGAAAGGCCTCGTCCTGGGCGGACGCCGGCCGAAAGGGTCGGACACAATGCAGCCGGGCACCAGCGCCGTGCTCGCGGTCCGCCCGGAACTGATCCACATGGCCGCGCTGACCGAGAACGCACACCTTGATGGCGATATCACAACGCCGGCCAAGGTCAGGAATCGAATCTATTTGGGCGAGCAGACCGAGTACCTGGTGGACGCCGAAGGTCTGGGCGAGGTGTTGATTAGGTCTCCTAAACACGCCGAGACCCATACCGGCGGCTTTGCCCCGGGAAACGACGTGCTGATCGGTTGGCGGGAGGAGTCCGCTCTGGCGCTACGCGACGCCTGACGGAAACCTGCCGCATGCACCCAAAGACATGGGCACGTCAAACAAACCTTTCACGACCGGGAGAGATAAATGACAAAGGACTACAAAGATAACCTGCCGATCAGTCGGCAGAAGTTCATGGAAGAGCTGCGCCGCTATCAGAAGGGATCGGTGTCGCGCCGGCACTTCCTTGGCGTAACCGGTCTCGGCATGGCGAGTGCCGTCATGGCGGGCGCCGTTCCGGGATTGCGCCCGCGCAAGTCTTGGGCAGCCGAGGATATCGGCGACCGCGTTGTTCTCGCGACCTGGCCGAACTATCACGATCCCTCGAACTTCGAGCAGTTCACCGAACAAACCGGTGCCTATGTGCAGGTGAACGTGTTCGGCTCGAACGAGGAGATGCTGGCCAAGCTTCAGGCCGGTGGCAGTGGCTGGGACGTCTTCGTGCCAACCAACTACACGATCACGACCTATGTCGGTGAGGATCTCATCGAGCCCCTCGATCTGACCATGATCCCGAACTACCAGGCCGATGCGTTCGACGCACGCTTCTCCGATGCCGGCACCGTCGACGGCACGGTCTACGCCGTGCCGAAGAACTGGGGCACGACCGGCTACGTCATCAACACCAGCCATAATGGTGGCAAGGCGCCGGACACCTGGAAGCAGTTCTGGGACATGACGATGGCTGACTTCTCCGGCCGCACGATGGTCCATGACTACCAGCTGACCACGATCGGCAATGCGCTGAAGTACTTTGGCTACTCCTTCAACTCCGTCGATCCGGCAGAGCTGGCAGACGCCGAGAAACTGCTGTTGGAAGCCAAGCCGCACCTTTATGCCATCTCCAGCGACTACCAGCCGCCGCTGCGCAACGGCGACGCCTGGATGTCCATGTGCTGGACCGGCGACGGCAAGCAGCTCAACACCGACATGCCTGAGATGATCTATGTGCTGGGTGCCGAAGGCGGCGAGATCTGGAGCGACTATTACGCCGTGCCTCGCGGTGCCGAACATCGCGCGGCCGGTTACGCCCTGATCAACTACCTGCTGGACCCGGCCGTCAACGCCAAGGAGGTTCTGGCCCACGGCTATCCCGTCGCCGACAGCCGCGCCAATGCGCTGCTGCCGCCGACATTGCTGGAAGACCCGATCCTTTATCCGGCGACCGAGCTGCTTGACGCTCTTGAGTTCGGCGCGGCGGCGACATTGACCGATCCGAACCGCGCGGAATTGCTGGCGCGCTTCAAGTCGGCCTAGACAAACAGGCGGCAAGGCGGGCAAAACCAGATCTGCGATGTCGAGTCGTTGGATCAACAGGTTGCTGCTCTTGCCGGCCACGGCGTGGTTCGTGGTCATGCTCGCCTTGCCGCTGGTTGTCGTCGTCGTCTTCAGTTTCGGTGAACGGGCCGCCGCCGGCGGATACGTTCCCGCGTTCACCTTCGATCAGTACGCCAACCTGCCGGCGCGTTTCGCGGCCTTCAAAAACACGCTGATTCTGGCGCCGCTGGGCACGCTGGCGGCGCTGCTTGTCGCCTATCCGCTTGCCTACTACCTGGCGGTCAAGGCGAACCCCAAGTACAAGACCCTGCTGCTGATCCTGGTCATCATTCCGTTCTGGACCAGTATCCTTATCCGGACCTACGCCTGGATCTTCATCCTTGGTGGACGCGGTCTGCCCCAAGTCCTCGCGTTCTTCGGCCTAGACGGTATCCAGCTCATCAACACGCCGTTCGCGGTCCTGGTCGGTATTGTCTATGGCTACCTGCCGCTCATGGTGTTTCCGATCTATGTCAGTTTGGAGAAGCTGGACAAGCGGCTGCTGGAGGCCTCCAGCGATCTCGGCGCGCCACCCTATCGCACCTTCCGGCAAGTCACTTTGCCGCTCTCCATACCGGGCGTCGCGACCGGCTGCATGCTCGTGTTTATTCTTCTGATGGGCGAGTTCCTGATCCCTGCGCTGCTCGGCGGCGGTAAGGTCTTCTTCATCGGCAATGCGCTGGTCGACCTCTTCCTGCAGTCGCGGAACTGGGCCTTCGGCTCGGCTGTCGCGGCGACGCTGGTGCTGATCATGCTGGTGACCGTCAGTATCTACATGCGCGTGATGATGCGGCGCGGAGGGCAGCAAAAAGATGTCAACCTGTTCTAGAGAATCTCCCGTCCTGACGGTATCGGCACCGGGTGGGGGAGCGGGCCGGCGGTGCTGTTCGAACCGAAAACTGTCTAGCCGCCGATCATGAGGCTCTACGCAACCGCAGTTTATCTGTTCCTCTATGCGCCGATCGCGATCATCGTGATCTTCAGCTTCAATGCCGGGCGCCACGCCAGCGACTTTCAGGGTTTCTCGGCACAGTGGTACGGCAAGGCGCTGAACAATCCGTTCGCCATGGACGCCTTGATCACCAGTCTGATCGTCGCATCGACGTCAGCGGTCTTCGCCAGCCTGTTCGGCACCATGGCCGCGCTCGCACTTCAACGCGTGCAGGGGCGTCTGCGCGTCCTTTACGACGGCATGATCTATGTCGCGATCATGATCCCCGGCATTGTCATCGGCATCGCGACCTTGATCGCGCTTGTCACTGTCTTCGATGCCCTCAATCCGCTCCTTGAAGCGGCATGGCCATTCGAAGGATCGGCCGCGCCACGGCTCAACATGGGGTACGTATCGTTGATTGCCGCGCACACGCTGTTCACCATGGCCTTGGTGATCGTCATCGTCAGGGCACGTGTCGCCGGTATGGACCGTTCACTGATCGAGGCCTCGGCCGACCTTTACGCAACGCCGTGGCGGACATTCCGCCAGGTCACGCTGCCACAGATCTTCCCAGCCATCCTCGCCGGTTTCCTGCTCAGCTTCACGTTCAGCTTCGACGACTTCATCATCGCCTTCTTCGTGGCAGGATCCGAGACCACCCTGCCAATCTATGTGTTTTCGTCGATCCGCCGCGGCGTCACGCCGGAAATCAACGCCATCGGCACCATGGTCCTCGTGGTCTCGCTGACATTGCTGATCGCCGCGCAGCTGCTGCTGCGCAAACGATCCCGTGCCGGTGCCGGATAGGCTATGCCAACGGGCACTCTAATCGGTTGCTGGCAATATCGATTGCGCTGAGCAACGGCAGTGCGCCGCCGGGAGCTATGGCCCTATGCGGAAAGCAGGCGTTGCCGTTGCTCGGTAAAACGCGCCAGGCCACCGGGCGTGCCTATGTCGACAAACGGATGATTGGAGATCGGCACTGCGCGAACATCCAGTCCGGCCCCGATCGCCGCGTTGAAAACATCGGCAATCTGAAGCTCTTTCCCCGAACCAGGGGGTTCGTTCTTGCCCCTTAAGAATTCGTGCAGGAAGGAGGTGAAGGCCGGCGTCCAAACGGCCAGAGGCCAAGCGTGTGTCAGCGTCGTCGACTGCGGCTTGATGACGAATTTTGCGACCTTGTTGTCCGCCGCCATCTCCAACATGTCGACGCCTTGCGGAAAGTCGGTAGGCAAACTGCCGACGACAATGTCGGCGCCCGTCTGTTCCTGCTCAGCCAGGCAAAGCCCGAACGCATCCGGGCTGCCGACCAGAATATCGGGAAAGCCCAGGGCGACCAGCTGGTCGTGCACATAGTCGTAACCCTGGTCTAGGCTGAAGGGGACGCCGAACGGGCGCCCCATCATCAAGTAGGCAATCGACAAACTGAAGCGCGATCCATCGCCCAGGTATCTGGGGATGTCCCATTTGCCGTCCCGCACGACGACGAAGATACGATCAATGCCGTTTCGACGCATGTCATCGAGGACAAACTCGATAACCGGTCGCGGTTTCTGAATGTCCGGATCGTCCGACACATCGACCGGATAAAGCTCTTTGCTAAACGGTAAGCCACCCATCCGGCTTGCCTGTCCAGCAGCCGGAATAAGGCCGACGACTGGCCGGGCCGATGTCACGGTGTGGTCTCCTGATCTCTCTCGTTTCGTTCAACCCACCAACTTCAGACCAACAGCGCTAAGACGGCGGCCATCAGGTTGGCGAGTTTCCTGGCGTTAGAATGACGCATTCGACCGGCGACAAGAACGGCGATTTAGAGGTAGCCCAGAGTAATTTGTCGATGTCAGCCTCTACGAAATCGTAACAAGCGAGTACATGCCATACATCGGCAGTCCTGCTGCGACGTCGACCATGGCGCCTGCTTGTATGGGTATGATCACGCACAACTGAATACTGCGGCAAAAGAACGTTTGGTTGACTGCTTCCGACGAACCGCAGCGGCCACGTCGTGATGTCTCTTTGTCGGCAACGGATCCACAACGTAGACGTTGTTAGGCGCCGCGCATCGCCCCAAGACGTTCGTCCATAATCGCCTCGGCCTCGCCCACGATGCGGCTCACCAACTCGGCCACACTCGGCACGTCGTTGATCAGACCAACGACCTGACCGGCCGACCAGATGCCGGCTTCCATGTCGCCCTCGTCCATCAGCTTGCGGCCTTCGTAGCCCGCGACAAAGGGTGCCAGATCCTCGATGGTCGCGCCGCCGGGCCTCGCCTCCATCTCGGCGACCGTGGTCGCGATGGCGTTCTTGAAGATGCGCGCGGTATTGCGAAGCGGCCGGAAAATGAGCTGCGTGTCGCGTTCGCTCGCCGCGACCGCCGCTTGTTTGACGTTGTCGTGGACCCGCGCCTCCTTTGTCACCATGAACCGCGTGCCCATGTTGATGCCGTCGGCGCCCAAGGCGAGCGCCGCGACGAGACCGCGCGCGTCGCCAAACCCGCCTGATGCGATCATCGGTATCGTCACCTTGTCGGCGGCCGCGGGGATCAGGATCAGGCCCGGGATGTCGTCCTCGCCGGGGTGGCCGGCGCATTCGAACCCGTCGATCGAGACGGCGTCGCAGCCGATCCGCTCGGCTTTAAGCGCGTGGCGCACAGACGTGCATTTGTGGATAACCTTGGCGCCGGCCGCCCGCAGCTTCGGCAGGAAGGGCTCGGGGTTGTTGCCGGCCGTCTCGATCAGCGTAATACCGGCCTCGAGCGCGGCATCCAGATAGTCTTCGTAGGGCACCGGTTTCAAGGTCGGTAGGATGGTGAGATTGACGCCGAAGGGCTTGTCGGTCATGTCGCGGCACCGCGCGATTTCCTTGGTCAGATCCTCTGGTGTCGGCTGTGTCAGCGCGGTCATGAAACCCAGCGCGCCGGCATTGGCGACGGCGCTGACCAGCTCGGCACGTCCGACATGCTGCATGCCGCCGCAGACCAGAGGATGCTCAACACCTACCAGTTTGGTGAAACGCGTGGACAGCACAGCGAACCCCTCCCGAAAGACCGAGCTAGACCGCCGTCACGGCAGTCACCTCATCATCATAAGCACGATCGAACTGCAGCTCGGCCAGTCTGGCATAGATACCGCCCGCCGCGACAAGATCCGCGTGGCGTCCGCTTTCGACAATGCGGCCGTGGTCCATCACAAGAATGCGGTCGGCCTTCAAGACCGTCGCCAGGCGGTGGGCTATGACCAGTGTCGTGCGGCCCGCCATCAGCTCGTCCAGAGCCTGTTGCACGGCCTGTTCACTCTCAGCGTCCAGCGCGCTTGTCGCCTCGTCCAGCAGCAGGATCGGCGCGTCTTTCAAAATTGCGCGCGCAATGGCAATGCGTTGGCGCTGACCGCCCGATAACCGCACGCCACGCTCGCCCAGAAAACTGTCGAAACCATCGGGCAGATCCGCGATGAAATCCAGCGCATGGGCCGCCCGTGCCGCGGCGGCAACATCATCGTTTGTTGCGTCGGGCCTGCCGTAGAGAATGTTGTCGCGCACCGATGCGCCAAAGATGACGGGCTCCTGGGGCACCAACGCCATGCGTTCGCGCAGCACCGCGGGTCGGACGTCGCGCACATCGAGACCGTCGACCAACACCGTCCCAGAGGCGGGATCATAGAACCGCAAAAGCAGCTGGAAGACCGTCGTCTTGCCCGCGCCAGAGGGCCCGACCACCGCCACCGTCTCGCCGGACCCAACGTCAATGGTGACGTCATCGAGCGCCGCCTGATCGGGGCGGGAGGGATAGAAGAACGTGACGCCCTTCATCGCAACCATACCGGGCGACGGGTCGGGCAGCGACAGGGGATCGGCCGGCGGTTCGATATCGCCCCCGGCATTGAGAAGCTCCAGCAGCCGCTCAGCCGCACCGGCCGCGCGCTGGATGTCGCCGTAGACCTCGCTTATCGCGCCGACCGAACCGGCCACGACGACGGCATAGAAGACGAAGGCCGACAACTCGCCGGCGCTGATGCGCCCGGCAAGAACGTCGTGGCCGCCCATCCACAGAACGATGCCGACCCCGCCGAAGACGAACAGGATGACGGTGCCGGTCAGAAGCGCCCGGGCCCGGATCCGCTGGACCGCCGTCTTGAAGGCATCCTCCACCGTCACGGCGAAGCGCTGCCGTTCGAGCGGTTCGCGCGCGAACGACTGAACCGTCGGAATGGCGTTCAGCGTCTCGTCGATCCGCGCGCCGACGTCGGCGATCCGGTCCTGGCTGGCGCGCGACAACCGCCTCACCCTGCGGCCGAAAACAATAATGGGGATCAGGACCAGCGGCACCATCAGGAAGACGATGCCGGTCAGCTTCGGGCTGGTCACCGCCAGCATCAATGTGCCGCCGAAGAACAACATCACGTTCCGAAGTGCCGTCGACAGGCTGGACCCGATGACCTGCTGCAGCAAGGTGGTATCGGTCGTCAGCCGCGACAGCACCTCGCCCGTTCGCGTGGTCTCAAAGAAAGTCGGCGACAGCGCGATGACCCGGTCGTAGACATCGCGCCTTAAGTCGGCGACCGTGCGCTCGCCGACCCAGGAAACCAGGAAAAAGCGGGCATAGCTCGCCCCCGCCAAGACAACGACGGTGATCAGCATGGCGATCAGCGCCTTGTCCAGCAGGCCCTTGTCCTGACCGGCGAATCCCTCGTCGACCAACTGCCTGAGGCCGACGCCCAGGCCCAGCACCGTCACCGCCGCCACGGTCAGCGCGACCAGCGCGCCGGCGACCTGGAGTTTGTAAGGTTTGAGATAGCCCACCAGACGCCCTAAATGGCTGAAATCGCGGCTTTTTGCGCGCTCTTCGGAGCCTGAAGGCAAGTTTTTCGACTGTCGATCGAATCTGGACACGGGCGACCTATAGCAACGCCAAAGGCGGGCAACAAGCGGCCAGAAAATCCGCCGCCGCGCGGGCCTTGCGCCGGGCCGCCGGGTCGCTTATAAGGCGCGCCCTGACCCGGAGAAGGCACGATGAAGAGCGATATTCACCCTGAGTACCACGAGATCAAGGTTGTCATGACCGACGGCACCGAGTTCACGACCCGGTCGACGTGGGGCAAGGAAGGCGACACGATGACGCTCGACATCGATCCGAAGTCCCACCCGGCCTGGACCGGTGGCGGACACCGCCTGGTCGACACCGGCGGTCAGGTCGCCCGCTTCAACAAACGGTTCGGCAATCTGAAGCTGGGCTAGAGCGGATCGCGATAAACTCCGCACGGACGGCAGCGCAGGCTGCCGTTTGTCGTTTCAGCCCTCGAATCCCTTAAGGAAGGCGACGAGATTGTCGCCGAGTTCGGCGCAGACATAGCCGCCCTCCTGGACCAGCAGGCTGGGCAGTTCGTGGACCCGGGCGAAGGCGCCGATCGCCTCGCCGACGCGTCGGAAACCGTCGGTCGTCACCTTGAAGACGCCCAGAGGGTCGTTCTCCTGGGCATCGAAACCGGCGGAAATCAGGATCACGTTGGGATCGAAGCGGCCGATCGCCACGAGAAGGCTCTCGACGCCGGCGACGAAGGCAGCGTCGCCGGTCCCAGGTTTCATGGGCAGATTGAGATTATAGCCCAGGCCGGCACCCGCGCCCCGTTCGTCGGCATAGCCGGCAAACCACGGATAGTAGTTGATGGGATCGGCGTGGATCGACGCGAAGAAAACATCATCGCGCTGATAGAAGATGCCCTGGGTGCCGTTGCCGTGGTGGACGTCGAAATCCAGGATCGCGGCCCGGCCGAAGCGCGGCAGCAGGTGCTCGACAGCGACGGCTACGTTGTTCAGGAAACAAAAACCGCCGGCCATGTCGCGGTAGGCGTGATGACCCGGCGGCCGGCATAACGCAAACGCCACCGTCGCGCCGTCAAGAAGCCGGTCGGCGGCGCTCAGCGCGACATCGGCGGCCGCCTCGGCGGCGTTCCACGTACCGGCACCCAGGGGGCACGCACCGTCTGCCATGTGATAACCGGCTTGGCCGACCACGCCCTCCGGACGCGCGCTCATGTGGCGTCCGGGATAGGCGTTAGCAATGATCTCAGGACCAGCGCCGGGCAGCGCACGCCAGCGCTCGTGACCGTTCATCAGGAAGTCCACGTATTCCGGCGTGTGCACCCGGGTGATTGGCGCCAGGCCGTGGGCTTCGGGCTCGCAAAGCGGAAAGCCCGCCGCCGCGACCGCGTCGCGCAGGATACGACCGCGCTCGGGCACCTCCTGGGCGGCCGCGATCTGGCCGCGCACGACAAAACTCTGGGGATCGTGATCGCGGTGGCGATCGCTGAAGACAATGTCCATGACCGGTTTTCCAGTTGAATTTCGCAACCGTAACGGCGCGTGCGCGTTACCGCTATATCTGTCTCAACATCAGACCCAAAAGGGATAGCAGGATCAGCGCGCACGCGAACGGTAGCGCGTGCCAGAGGAGACGCTGGCCGGGCTCGTGGCTGGTCGAGGGAATGAAAGAGACGATCACCAAGGCTACCCACGCGAGCGCCGTGCCGATCCAAACCATCGGATCTCTGACGCCGCTGGCCAGGAAGACGATGGCAAACGCCGTCATCAGGTCGGCCAACCAGATCTGATCGCCCCAGCGGCCCGCCTTCGTCGTCGTGGTCCGGCGGGCGCCAATGACCGCCACGCTCGCGCCAGCCGCGGCCATCCCGCCGAGGACCACGCCGCGCATCAGGACCTGATCATCTTCGATGCCGGGGACCGCGGCGACGCCAGCACCATAGAGGGCAATGCCGGCCAGCCCGCCCAGAACGGGCACTGCCCATCCTTGGAGCCGTGGCGCGCCGAGCGGCCAGGCCGCGACCAGCGCCAACAGTGCGACAACGGCGATCGCGGCCAGGAAACCGGCACCGATGGGAAAGGCGACAAGGCCGGCCAGCACCAGAAGCGCCAAACAATCGGTGCCGCCGACGGCGACAGCCCGGCGGCGGTGGCGTTGGGCAATCAGCGCGGCGAACGTCGCGACAAGCCACATTGCGAGCAACCCCAACACTGGCGCATAGAGCACCGGCGGATGAAGCGTGGCAAAGCCGTAGCCCATGTCGATCGTCGTCACCAAAAACCCCCAGGCCACGGCCAGCGCGGCGAAGGCACCGGCCGGCCACCCGAAGAACCGCACGGCGGCATCCTGAGGGAACGCCGGATCACGCCGGCCTGCTGCGATCAAGGCGATGAGCGCCAGAAGAAACAACGGCGCAACACCGTAGGTCGCTCGTTGCGGCGGATTGAGACCCGGCAGCAACGCGCCGCGCACAGCCAGCCCCAAGCTGTCAGCAAACCAGGCGTGAAATTCAGGCCAGGCCGCGTCGATGGCGACGACAACAGCGGCCAACAAGGCGTAGACCGACACCATCAGGGCCGATGCGCGCGCGCACCACACTGCGGCGAGTGCAGCCATCAGCGCCACGGCAGCACAGGTGATCACAACGATCGCCATCGGCGCCATAGCGGCGGATCCATAGGCCAGCGGCGCCAGCCAGATCCCAAGAAGCGATACGGCCGCCACCACGGCGGCGTCGGTCATGCTCAATCCCAGAAAGCGTGAAGCAGCGGCGGTCATGGCCAGGCCGGCCGGCACCCAGCGAAAGGCTGAGCTCCATACCGAAAGCGACTGGCGCCACAGATCCTTGTAGCCGTCGCCCAGATCGCCGGCGACGAACCAGAGGTCCAGGACAATCCGGATGCCGATGACTGCCGCCATCATCATGGCCGGCTCGGCAAGGCCCTGGGCATGCAACAGGCGCGGGCCGCGCCACGGATTGGCTCGCGGCGGCCTCGATGGCGCGTTCGCGGTCAGCGCTCGGCTCACAACGTCACCGTCTCTTCTCGCCATCGACGCGTTGCTTGACCCACGAAGCCCCCCTCGCCCTGCAGATTCTAGGTGAACCCAGCCATCCAACAGCTAGGATAGTTATAGCCAATCTGGGAGGAACTATGTCACGACCGGTTGTTATCACCTGTGCGGTTACCGGCGGTGGCGATACCGTCGGCAAGCACCCCGACATTCCCGTCACACCGGAACAGATCGCTACGGCGGTCATCGATTCGTGCAAGGCGGGTGCGGCGGTCTGCCACATTCACGTGCGCGATCCCGAGACCGGCAAGCCGTCCATGCGCAAGGATCTCTACGCCGAGGTCGTCAAGCGGGTGCGAGACAGCGGCAGTCCGGTCGTCATCAACCTGACCACCGGCCCCGGTGGCCGTTTTTTGCCCGACGCGGAGGAACCGGCCAAGAATGTCGACCCGCGCGGTTTCCGCGCGCCGGAAGAACGCGTCGAGCACGTCGAGGAGCTAAAGCCGGAGGTGTGCAGCCTGGACGTCGCCACGATGAATTTCGGCGAAAGCGCCTTCGTCAACGTGCCCCAGCATCTGCGCATCATGGCCGAGCGCATCCGAGGCGCCGGCGCCAAGCCGGAGCTTGAGGTGTTCGACGCCGGCCACGTGCAACTCGCCCGCCAACTGGTCGATGAGGGCCTGATCGACGCACCGCCCATGTTCCAGCTCTGCCTGGGCATTCCCTGGGGCGCGCCGGCCACGCCCGAAGCCATGCACTTGATGCAGGCGGCGCTGCCGGAGGGCGCTCATTGGGCCGCCTTCGGTATCTCGCGCACCCAGATGCCGATGGTCGCCGAAGCGGTCAACCTGGGTGGTCACGTGCGGGTCGGCCTGGAAGACAATCTTTACCTGGAGCGCGGCGTCTTCGCATCGAACCCGCAACTGGTCGAAAAGGCGGCGTCGATCGTCAGTGCGCTCGGCGCCAAGCCAGCCGAGCCCGACGAGGCACGTGAAGTTCTGAAGCTGAACGGCCACGCCGCATGATCAAGGCGGATCTGGCGGGCAAGCGCACGCTTGTCACTGGCGCGGCATCGGGCATCGGCCTGGCGACAGCCGAACTCTTCGCCCAGTGCGGCGCCAAGGTCGCGCTTAATGATCTGCCCGGCAACCCGGCCCTTGACCGCCAGGTTGCACGGCTTTCGGACGCCGGCTGCGACGTGCTGGCGGCGCCGGGCAATGTCGGTGACAGCGCAGGCTGCGAGGCGATGGTAAGCAGTGCGGTGGCTGCTCTGGGTGGCTTGGATCATTTGATCAACAACGCGGGCACGCCGGCGACCAAACAACCGATCCCGCCGAACGACCTCGACGCGTTGGACGATGTCCTCTGGGACAAGCTGCTGACCGTCAATCTGCTGGGACCGTTTCGCTGTTCCCGTGCGGCAGCGCCGGCACTTAAGGAAAGCCACGGGGCGATCGTCAACACGGCGTCGGTCGCCGGTATCATCGGCGCCGGCAGCAGCACGCCTTATGCGACGACCAAGGCCGGCCTGATCAACCTGACGAAGGCCCTGGCGCGCGGTTTGGCCCCGGAGGTCAGGGTCAACGCGGTGGCGCCGGGCCTGCTCGACTCAAACTGGGAATGCGAATGGGACCCCGACGAACGGGCCCAGAAGCGAGCACAGATTCCTCTGCAGCGGATCGGCGAACCCGCCGACTTCGCCGGCGCCATGCTCTACCTGGCGGCTGACGCGCCCTACGTGACCGGCCAAACCCTGGTCGTCGACGGCGGCTACACGCTCTAAGGCGCTAAAGGTCCAGCTTCAGCGTCGGGCTCTTGGCGCGGCTGCAGCACACCATGATGAATTCGCCGCGCTCTTTTTCCTCGTCGTCGAGCACGAAATCACGATGGTCGGCCTCGCCTTCCAGCAAGACCGTGGCACACGTGCCGCATATGCCCTCCTCGCACATGGTCTCGACCTCGATGCCGTTGGCGCGCAGCACGTCGACAATCGATTTATCGGCCGGCACGTCCAGTTCCTGACCGGTCGAAGCGATGATGATCTTAAAGGCATCGTCGTCGCCGAACTCGACATCGGGATCGACATTGAAGAACTCGCGGTGCACGGTGCCCTTGGGCCAGTGTTCGGTCGCCTGCTCACAGGCATGCATGAAGCCGGTGGGACCGCAGTAATAGACATTGGCGCCCTGGCGCACCTCTTTGAGCATGCCGGCGATGTCGAGGCCGTCCGCCGGATTGCCGCCGTCGTGGTGCACCGTGACCGAGGCATTCAGTTCGTCGCTGGCGATCGCGTCCTTGAACGCGGTCTTTTCCGGCGACCGCGTGCAGTAGTGGAGCTCGAAGGACAGGCCGCGCCCGGCAAGGTCGCGCGCCATGGCCAGGAGTGGCGTCACGCCGATGCCGCCGGCCAGCAGAATGTGGTGGTTGGCGTTTTCGTGAATCGGAAAGTTGTTGCGCGGCGCGGTGATCGTCAGCGCGTCGCCTTCCTTCACATCGTCGTGCATGCTGGCGGAACCGCCACGGCCCTCGACCTCGCGCAGCACGGCGATGACATAACGGTCGACATCGCGCGGATCGTTGGAGAGCGAGTACTGGCGAATCAGGCCGTTGGGCAGTTCGACATCGACATGCGAGCCCGCCGTAAACATGGGCAAGAGACGGTCTTCCGGATCGACCAGCTCGAACGAACGGATGTCCTCCGCCTCTTGATTGATCTTGTTGACCTTGACGGTCAGGGTGGTGCCACTCATCGAGAACTCCTGGTATCACGCCTGCTCTAGCACAAGGTCCGGGGACCGCGCCATGGGCGAATTGAAGGCTTCGGGCCCGGCTCGTGATATAGGCATGGCGCCTGACCAACGCGAGCCCGATCTCGAAACACGCACGCAATAACCCTATGACGGCTACGGACATCGCCACACTGCGCATCGAAAATCTGGGGGCCCGTGGCGACGGGTTGGCGCCGTGGCGCGGCGCGACCGTTTATGTTGATGGCGCCCTGCCCGGAGAACTGATCGAGGCGCATGTCACCGGACGGCGCGGTGACGGCTATGCCGCTACAACCGATAAGGTCATCGAACCGTCGCCAGAGCGCCGTCCCACGCCCTGCCCGCAGGCGGCAACCTGTGGTGGCTGCGCCGTGCAGCACACCAGTGACAATCTCTACCGCCGATGGAAACAGGGCCTGCTGACCGAGGCGCTTGGGCGGCGCGGTCTGGATGATGCGGTGGTGGAAGACCTGGCAGTCGCACCGCCGGCCTCGCGGCGCCGGGCGCGCTTGGGCACCAAACACAAGGCGAAGCAATCTATCCTGGGCTTTCGTGCCCGTCACAGCCACCGCGTGGTCCCAATCGACGGCTGCTTGGTCCTGACGCCGCGTTTGATGCAGGCCATGGAAAGGCTGAAGCCGTCGCTGCTTGATCTGGGCGTCCAGGAGCTTGAGCTGACCGAGAGCGACACCGGTGTTGACGTTGTCATGCATGGCGGTGCCCTGCCCGGTCTTGGCGGCCTTCAGCGAATAACCGAGGCAGCCCACGACGGCGACCTCGCCCGTGTCGTCTGGCGTCAGCGCAATAGCGTCACACCGATTCTGAGCCGTCGCGACCCCTGCCTGACGTTCGGCAAGACCACGGTGGATCTGCCGCCCGGTGCATTCGTGCAGCCCACCCTGTGGGGCGAGGAGCGCCTGGCCGATCACGTGGCGGCCTGCGTCGCCGGCGCCGATCATGTTGCCGATCTCTACGCGGGCCTCGGCACATTCGGCCTTAGGCTCGCTGAGCGACACCGGGTGACGGCGGTCGAGGGCGTGACCGCCATGGCCGATGCCATGGTTCAGGCGGCGAATCGATCGGGCCTAGCCGGCCGAATAACTGCCGAGCGCCGCGACCTCGCCCGCGCGCCCCTATCAGCGGCCGAGCTTGACCGGTTCGACGCCGTCGTCTTCGATCCGCCGCGCCAGGGTGCCCGCGAGCAATCCCAACAGCTTGCGGCCAGCCGGGTGCCATGCGTGGTCGCCGTATCCTGCCATCCCGGAAGCTTCAGTCGCGATGCGCGTATTCTCGTTGACGGCGGGTACCGGCTCGACACAATCTGGCCAGTGGACCAGTTCCTCTGGTCCCATCATTTAGAACTGGTTGGCGTCTTCCGGCGCGGCTGACAAACAGCGCCGGAGGTGTGCCAGTTTTGCTGGTGGGTTGGAGGGCGGTGGCGTCTGGAGGGAGAGGACGATCGTGACTGCACCGATTACAAAAGAGGGTTTCGAGCGCCTTCAAGTCGAACTGAAGCGACTGAAGAATGACGAGCGACCCGCGATCGCGCGCGCCCTTGAAGAAGCGATCGGCCATGGCGACCTGAAGGAGAACGCGGAGTATCATGCCGCGAAGGACAAGCAGGGCCTGATCGAGGCCCGGATTCGCCAGGTCGAGGCCATCCTGGGCGACAGCCAGGTGGTCGATCCCAAGGCGCAGGCGGGCGACACAATTGCGTTTGGCGCCCATGTTACGGTCGTCGATCTGGAGACCGAGAAGGAATCGACCTACCAGATCGTTGGGGAGCACGAATCCGATCTGGACCAGGGCCGCATTTCGATCAAAAGCCCGCTGGCGCGGGCGCTTATGGGCAAGGCAGTCGGTGATGACGTGGAGTTCGAAACACCGAAAGGCGCAAGGGAGCTGGAAATCGCCGGCATCTCCTATTAGCTCTGCCGCCATCAACGGAACGGCGCCATGAACGACGTTCCCTACATCGACGACATCATCTTCTTCCTGGGCACGGCCGTTCTTGTGGCGCCCTTGTGCTCGCGCCTCAACGTATCGCCGATCTTGGGCTATCTGGGCGCCGGCGTTCTGATCGGACCGTCGGTCTTCGGCATCGTCCGGGTTGACGAGACGACCCACTGGCTCGCCGAACTGGGTATCGTCTTTCTGCTGTTCATGATCGGCCTGGAGCTCTCGATCGAGCGGCTCAGGGTCATGCGCCGTTACGTGTTTGGCCTTGGCCTGGCGCAAGTCATCGTCTCGACGATCGTCTTCGCCGGCCTGTTTACGATGTTTGGCGCCGGTCCCGATGCCGCCATCATCATCGGGTGGGCCCTGGCGCTTTCGTCGACCGCGTTCGTCTTGCAGATTCTGAGTGAGCGTAACGAGGTTGCGACCCATACCGGGCGCGCTAGTGTCGCAGTGCTGCTGCTGCAGGACCTTGCGGTTGTTCCCATTCTTGTCCTGATTCCTCTCCTCGCGTCCGGCGAACGCGATATCGTCGGCAGCCTCGCCGAAGCAGCGGCAGGTGCGGTCGTCGCCCTGGTCGCGATCTTCATCGTCGGCCGGTTTGTGCTGCGCCGCCTGTTCCGGCTGGTCGCAGCGACCGGCATCCCGGAGGTCTTTGTCGCGGCCACTCTGCTCGCCATCCTGGTGACCGGCGTGGTGACGGACCTGGTCGGCCTTTCCTATGCGCTCGGCGCGTTCCTTGCCGGCCTCTTGATGTCAGGCACAGAGTTCCGCCATCAGATTGCCGCCGACATCCAGCCGTTCCGTGGCCTTCTGCTGGGCCTTTTCTTTATCACCGTCGGTATGGGCGTCGACCTGCGCGGCATGGCCGCCGACATCACGCTGATCCTGCCGCTGACGGTCGCCCTCATCTGCATCAAGGCGGTTATCATCGTCATTCTGGGTCGGCTCTTCGGCATGTCGATGGAGGTTGCCTTCCGGACCGGCATGTATCTCGCCCAGGGTGGCGAATTTGCCTTTGTTATCTTAGGGCTAGCCGCATCAAAAGGCCTGGTTGGTCTCGAAATCACCAACGTTCTGATCGGCGCTGTCGTGCTTTCCATGGCGGCGACGCCGTTCTTGATCACGCTTTCCCATCGCGGCGTGCGTTTGGTGATGGAACAGTCCGACGATGGCATCCGCGCGTTGCGCAAGGACGCGGCGGTACTGGACCACCATGTCATCATCGGCGGTTACGGCCGTGTCGGACAGACCGTGGCGGCGGCGCTTAAACAACGCGGCATCCCGTTCATCGCGGTCGACATGGACGGCAACAACGTGGCGCTCGGCAACCGGCGCGGCGATCCCGTCTACTTCGGCGACCTGACGCGCCCCAGCGTCATGGGAGCCGCCGGCGCGCAGCGCGCGCGCGCTTTGGTCATTGCGCTCGACGGTCTCAGCACGGCTGAACGACTCATGCAGACTGTCAGGGAACACTTCGCACACCTTCACGTCATCGCCCGGACGCGCGACAGAGAACAGGCGCGCAAACTGGAGAACGCCGGCGCCCGCGCCGCCGTGCCTGACACGCTGGAGGGAAGTCTCCATATCGCCGCCCACCTGCTGCGCGACCTCGGCGAGGATGGTGAGGAGATCGATCGCTTGATGACGGCGCTCAGGCGCGACAACTATGATCTTCTTGACCGGCTTATCAGCCATCCACCGTCACGTCGCGACGCTGCTGAGTAGCAGCATCGGGCCGGACTAAGGCTAGTCGGCTGCCTTGCGGCGCAGGTGCTCGCGATGCAAAACGTAGAGCCCGGCGCCGACAATCAAGACGACGCCGATCATGGCAATCTCATCCGGCAGCGTGCCGAAGACAACGAACGCCGCCACGGTCGTGAACAGGATGTGGGTGTAGGATAGCGGCGCCAGGAGCGATGCCTCGCCGATGGAAAACGCCCGGATGTGGAAGAGGTGGGCGGCGATGCCGATGGCGCTGATGCCCAGCAGCAGGAGCCACTGGTCCAGGGTCGGCCATTGCCAGACCCAGGGCATGGCGAAGGCGCCCAAAAGCGCCATCGCGGCAACGGAGTAAAACAGGCTGGTTGCCCAGCTGTCGTCGCGCCCGACCATGCGCGTGAGGATGACATAGATCGCCGACATGACGGCGTCGATCAGCGGCAGGAAGTACATCCAGTGACGGCCTTCCATGCCGGGCTGGATGATCAAGAGGGCACCGATGAATCCCACCGCACAGGCCGACCAGCGCCGTATGCCGACGGCTTCGCGCAGCAGGACGGCGGCGATCGCGGTGGCGAACATCGGCCAGACGAAGACGATCGTCACCGCGTCGGCCAACGGCACCTTGTAGAGGGAGAAGAAGAACGCCAAGCCGGCGATGACCAGGCATAGCGAGCGCGCCGCCTGTTTGCCGAGGTGGCGGGTTCGAACGATCGCGGCGGGCGATGTTCTGAAGATGACCGGCAGGATCGCCACCGTGATCACCGCACGAACCCACAGCACCTGGATCGGGCTCATATCCTCGAACGCGATGAGCTGCTTGGCCAACAGCTCCATCACGGTGAAGAACCCGCTGGCGATCAGCATGAAGCCGATCGCGCGCGCGTTATCGGTCAGCACGATACCGACGGGTCACGCGCAAACGAAATCAGATCACGTAGTGTATCAGGAGGGACGGTTGGCGAAGCTGTTCGACGACGAACGATCCCGCGAGCTCGTCTTGCTGACATAGGCGATCGCGCAATGCTCCGCGCAATAGGGTTTGCCGGGCATGCAGGGCTTGCCACAGAAGTGGAAATCCGCGTCGCCTGGATCGCCGAATGGCCACCGGCACATGTTGGGGCCCAGATCGACAACATCGTTGACGCGCTGGGGTTCCTGCTTGGGCGTCGGCGCCTTCTTCTTGGGCGCGGCAGCTTCTTCCTTCTTGCCGGCAATCGGTGACGGCCGCGGCTTCAAACCCAGGCGATGCGACTTGCCGACGACGGCGTTCTTGGAGACATTGAGCGCGCGGCCGATCTCGGCGGTGCTCAAACCCTCGTTCCAAAGCCGTTTAAGTTCTTCAATCTGTTCGTCGGTCCAAGCCATGAGAGGTCTCCGAATGCGAGCGGATTAGCGGGATCGCGCCCTTTGGGGCGGCGTCCAACGCTGCCGCGGGGGTATGTCGGTTGGCCGCGCACCATGGGCGCGCGCCTTCGTGAGGTCAATATGGTTCTGAGGCCTCATACGTCAAACCCCTCGCCGATCGAAACGGAAGGGCGGCTTTGACAAGTCCGTCAAGGCCGCGGATGAGGGAAAAAATGACTTAAGTCAAAGACTTAGGGCGCGTGACCTGGCCAGGACCGCCTAGGAGATCGTTGCTGACAACCGATCGCGCAGCGGCTCGGTGGTCGACGCACGCCATGCCGGCAGCACCACCGTGATGGCCGTACCCTCGCCGCGGCGACTGACAATCTTCAGTTCGCCGCCATGCAACTCGACCAGGGAACGGCTCAACGGCAGGCCGAGGCCCGTGCCCTCGTGGCGCCGCGAGAGCGATCCGTCGACCTGACGGAACGGTTCCAGCGCCAAGGTTATCTCGTCTTCGGTCATGCCGATGCCGTCATCGATCACCGACAGCAGGATCTCGCCATCGGGGTCCAGCTCGGCGCGCAGCACGATGGTGCCCATTTGCGAGGTGAACTTGACCGCGTTCGAAAGCAGGTTCAGCAGCACCTGCTTGATCTTGCGGCCGTCGACCAGAAGGGCCGGATAGTTGTCGGGCACATCGACATCAAGCGTGACGCCGTTCTCGTCGATACGGGCCTGCATCAGGCGTGCGACGCCATAGGTCAGTTCCTCGATACCGACGATGTCCTCGGACAGTTCCATCTGACCGGCCTCGACCTTCGACAGATCCAGGATGTCATTGATAACCGCCAACAGGTGCTCGCCGCTGTCGTGGATGTCGACCATGTAGTCGGCGTAACGGGGGTCGCCCAGCTTGCCAAACAACTCGTTCATCATCAGGTCGGAGAAACCGATAATGGCGTTAAGCGGCGTTCTGAGCTCGTGGCTCATATTGGCGACAAACTCACTCTTTGCGCGGTTGGCCGATTCAGCCTCATCGCGTGCCGTGCGCATTTCGTCTTCGTGACGCAGGCGATCGGTGATGTCGCGCAGAACGACGACCCAGCGCGCGATGTGCGTTTCGGGCATGCGCGATGCGGCGACCTCGACATCGATCGGCTCGCCGTCCTGGTCATCAAGGCGCAGCAAGCGTGCCTGGGCAAGCGACGCGGCGCTTGCCGCATCGTCCAGGAACCGGCGAATGCTGTCGTTGGTGTCCACGCCGATCTGATGCGCGACTTCCAGGACATCGGTGATCGGCCGGCCAATCACGTCGTTGGTCTCGCCGACGCCGATTAGATCGACAAAGGCCTTGTTGACATAGGTCACACGCTCTTGCTCGGTCAGCATGACCGGGTCCGGCAGCATGCGCACAAGCTGCTCGAAGCGTTGCTCGCTCTGGCGCCGGCCTTCTTCGGCGTCGCGCAGCCGGCTGATATCTTCGATCGCGCAAATGACTCGCGACCACGTACCGGCATGGGAGTCCGGCAGCACGCTGACCGCTCTGACGGCAAAGTCTCGGCCTTCCATCGTCTGGTCGAACGCCTCGATCTCGGCACGCGTGCCGCCGCGCGCCATGACCGACACCATGTTGGCGTGGATCGGCGCCCAGCGGATGCGCCAATCGCTCTGACGCGCCGCCTCGACGACACTGGTCGCGTTAACGCCGCCATAAAGATCGACCGTCACCTGGTTGACGTCGATGACCCGGATCAGCTCGCTGAGTTCCTCGACCACTTCCGGATGCTCGTCCAGATAGGCACCGATATCGGTGATGCCGAACTCGCGCAGTTCGTCGATGCGCGATTTGACCAGCGAGAAGTCCTCTTCCCAAATGCTGATCGGGGTCTGGTCGAACAGGTCGCGATAGCGCGCCTGGCTCGACTGCAACGCCGCCTCCGTGCGTTTGCGCACGGTGATATCCTCGAACGTCGTAATAACCCGCGACCACGTGCCGGCATGGGCATCGGGCAGCAGTGTCACCGACTTGATGTCGAACGTGGTGTCGTCGAACGCGGTTTCCTGCAGCTCGGTCAGATAACGATGGTGACCGTTCAACAGGTGGCCAATCTCGCGGGCATACCGCGTCGCCCATTCGTAGCTTGCCTTCTGACGGTCCAGGTAAGCGACCAGGCTTTCCTGGTCCGGCGCGCCGAACATGTCCAGCATCGCCTGGTTCACCGCAACGACGCGCGCCATGCCGCTGATGCGCTTCGCCTCGTCGGGCCGTTCCAGAAGGTAGGCTTCGATGTTGTGGACACCCGACTCGACCAAGGCGTCGATCGCCAGCTTCACCAGCGAATAGTCCTCTTCAAGGATGCCGACGGGCGTCTCGTCGAACAGCGAACGGTAGCGGTCTTCGCTGGCCTGACGCTCGACCATGGCCTGGTGGTTTTCCGTGACATCCAGAACACAGGACGTGACGCACTCCCAGGTCGACTTGAACTCGTCGGCGACGAACGAAACGGAGCGAATGCGCAGCGGCATGCCGTCAAAGGCAAGGTCCTCGTAGTCCACCACAGGACGGCTGTCGCCCGCGGCGAGACGCGCCAGTTCTTGTTTATGGAACCGTCGCCAAAACATGCGCCGTTCTGGCCGTTCGACCTCTTCGATGAACGCCTGCCGATCCATCGATCCGGCCTTGTAGATATCAAGGACCGCCTGATTGACGTCGACGACCTCGATCAGATCGATGGCCTTGTCGAGATCGTCGGGGTGTTTATCGAAATGATCGTCGAAGTCCACCACGCCGTCGGCCCGCAACTGATCGATGAAGATCTTGGTCGCCGAGTAATTCTCCTGCCAGATGCCGGCAGGCGCGGAGGTGAAGAGATTGCGGAAGCGCTGCTCGCTTGCTCTCAGCGCTTGCTCGGCATCCTTACGCCGCGTGATGTCGAAACTGGAACCGACCAACCCATTGAACCGGCCGCTATCATCGAAGCGTTGGCGAATGCTCTCGAAGAGCCAGCAGTAGACGCCGTCATGACGGCGCAACCGGTACTCCATGCTGAGCGGCTCATGCTCTTCCATGGCGCGGCGCCACGCCTTGCCGTAGGCCGCCTTGTCGTCCGGGTGCAGCGCGGAGATCCACGCCTGCTCAAGGTCCTCATTGGACGCGATGCCCAGGTAGCAGCGCCACGCGTTGTTGCCGTAGGTCGTCGTGCCGTCCGCGTCAGCCATCCAGAGCATGGTGGCGGCGTTACGCGTGACATCGGAGATAAGGCTCTCATGATCGGACTGGCGGCGCAGCAAGTGCCACGCGCCGATGCCGGCCGCCAATCCCAAAAGCAGCCCGGCCAGACCTGGTATCAGCCAGTTCGACCACAGTTCGACCATCGGGTATCCGCTGCTGCTCCTCTGCCGTTCACCGGCTCGGTCAAGTCACGTAACCGGGGGCCCATTTGCGGTGACCCCAACGTGACCAAGTATACATTCCTACGCACGAACAAGTTTCTCATAAGATCTACTTATGATTGCGCGAAAGAATGTTGACGATATCGACCGGCAAGCAAGGTTTGCAATGACGGGCGTCACGCCATAGTACGAAGAGCCATGGACGCAAACGCAGACACAATGCCGATAAACGCGCTGATTCGCTTGATTTCGGCCGGTGACGAAGCGGCCTCGGCGATCGGCGCGCCGGATCGCGAATGGTTGACCTATGGCGCCCTTCGCGCTCAGACGGCGAACACCGTTTCGACCCTCAATCGGCTCGGAGTCGGCCGCAATGACAGGGTCGCCATTGTCCTACCCAATGGGCCGGAGATGGCCGTGGCCTTCGTCGCCATAGCCGCCGGTGCCACGACCGCGCCGCTGAACCCGGCCTATCGCGGCGACGAGTTCCGGTTCTACCTGGAGGATCTGGGCGCCAAGGCGCTGGTCGTCGAGCGCGGCAGCACATCCGAAGCCGTCCAGGCCGCGCGTGATCTAGCTATTCCCGTGTTCGAGCTGGACGCCAGTGCGGGGGAGCCGGCCGGTTCGTTCACACTGGCGGGTGAGCCGGTTGCTGCCGCGCCCGATCAGATCGGTTTTGCCGAACCGGACGACACGGCACTGGTGCTGCACACATCCGGCACGACGTCGCGGCCGAAGATCGTGCCGCTTAGCCACACCAATATCTGCAGCTCGGCCCGGCACATCGCGGCGACGCTGGCCCTGTCACCCGGCGACCGCTGCCTCAACGTCATGCCGCTGTTTCACATTCACGGCCTTATCGCCGCTGTGCTGTCGACGTTGAGCGCCGGTGCGTCGATCTCATGCACGCCCGGCTTCAATGCGCTCAAGTTCTTTCCGTGGCTCGAAGCGGTCGCGCCCACATGGTACACCGCCGTGCCGACCATGCATCAGGCGATCCTGTCGCGCGCGGGCCGCAACCAGGGGATCGTCAAGGCGAACCCGTTGCGTCTTATCCGCTCGTCCTCGTCCTCGCTGCCGCCACAAGTGATGGCGGAGCTGGAAGCGACGTTCGCTGCGCCGGTGATCGAAGCGTACGGCATGACCGAAGCCGCCCATCAAATGGCGAGCAATCCGTTGCCTCCGGCTCAGCGCAAGCCCGGCACGGTCGGCCGTGCCGCCGGGCCTGAGGTCGCAATCATGGACGAGGCTGGCGCGCTTCTGGATCAGGGCGGTATCGGCGAGGTCGTCATCCGCGGACCCAATGTCACCGGCGGCTACGAGAACAACCCCAAGGCCAACGCCGAGGCGTTCTCCGGCGGTTGGTTTCATACCGGCGACCAGGGACAGATCGACGCCGATGGCTACCTGCGTCTGACCGGACGGTTGAAGGAGATCATCAATCGCGGCGGCGAGAAGATCTCGCCGCGCGAGGTCGATGAGGTGCTGATGGACCACCCGGCCGTCGAACAAGTCGTTACCTTCGCGCAACCCCATGACAAACTAGGCGAGGACGTTGCCGCGGCCATTGTCTTGCGTGATGGCGAAGACGTGGACACCCAAGCGATACGTGACTTTGCGCGCAAACGCCTCGCCGATTTCAAGGTGCCGCGCACGGTGATCTTTCTGGATGAAATCCCCAAGGGCGCGACCGGTAAGCTGCAGCGTATCGGTCTAGCGGACAAACTGGGGTTGGCATGACCGGGATCGCGATCTACGGCGCCGGCGCCATCGGCGGGCTGATGGGCGCACGCCTGGCCAAGACCGATGTCGAACTCTCCTTGATCGCGCGGGGTCCGCATCTGGCGGCCATCCAGGCCGATGGGCTGACCCTGATCGAAGCGGATGGCGCGCGCGAGACCGTCACCGTCAACGCCACCGACAACCCAGCCGAACTCGGCGTCCAGGACTTTGTCATCGTGACGCTGAAGGCCCACTCCGTGCCCGCCGTTGTCGACGCCATGCAGCCGCTACTGGGGCCCGAAACCGCCGTCGTCATGGCCATCAACGGGTTCCCGTGGTGGTACTTCTACGAACTCGATGGGCCGTGGCGAGATCGGCGCGTGGAGAGTGTCGACCCTGGCGGGCGCCTGTGGGACGGCATCGGACCGGAACGCGCCATCGGTTGCGCGGTCTATCCCGCCAGCGATGTACCCGAGCCCGGCGTCATTCGTCATATCAGCGGCGACAGGTTTTCACTCGGCGAACCGTCAGGCGAACGCAGCGAGCGTATCGGGCTGTTGTCGACGATCCTGCGCGATGCCGGCTTCAAGTCCCCAATCAAAGCGCGGCTGCGCGACGAGATCTGGATCAAGCTGTGGGGCAACCTGTGTTTCAACCCGATCAGCGCTTTGACCCACGCGACACTCGACATCATTTGCACCGACCCGGGGACCCGGGCGGTTAGCCGCGCCATGATGCTAGAAGCCCAGGCGATCGGTGAAACGCTGGGTGCACGGTTTGCGATTGATGTGGAAAAACGCATCGACGGCGGCGCCGCCGTCGGCGCACACCGCACCAGCATGTTGCAGGACCTGGAAATGGGCCGGCCGATGGAGATAGACGCCCTGGTCACCGTCGTCCAGGAACTGGGTATCATGACCGGGATCGAGACCCCCGCCATCGACACAATCTTGGCGCTTATTCAGCAGCGCGGACGCATGGCCGGGGTCTACAGCTAGATTGAGGGGTCAAACGCCGGTCGTTTATTTGTGATGCCACCGACCAGCGTGAGCGCATAACATGGAGCGGGTGAGGGGAATCGAACCCCCGTCTCGAGCTTGGGAAGCTTGCGTTCTACCATTGAACTACACCCGCCTCCGCATGATCTAATTACGATGGTCGCAGGAGGCGATCAAGGCATCCACGACGTGTTGAGCTGCCATGTACCAAGAAACCACGCGCGATATCACCATCACGGTCGAACCGATCTATCTGGAAGATCAGTCCGATCCCTTGCAGAACCACTTCGTCTGGGCCTATCAGGTGTCGATCACGAACGAGGGGCCCGAGACGGTTCAGCTCTTGACTCGTCACTGGAAGATCACCGACAGCGCGGGCCGGACCCAGGAGGTGCGCGGCCCCGGCGTGGTCGGCGAACAGCCGGTGCTGAAGCCCGGTGAGAGCTACGAATACGCCAGTGGCACGCCGCTTAGCACCCCATCGGGGATCATGGTCGGCACCCATCAAATGCAGTGTTCCGGCGGCGAAACCTTTGATGTCGCCATTCCAGCGTTTTCCCTGGACAGCCCGCACCAGCCGGCATCGCTTAACTGATCCGCTTGCCGCCCACCGGCGTGTGGGCTAGAAGGCCGCGCCCGATAACGCCTTGCCGTAGCAGGCGGGGTGTCGGCGAAAGGATGATGTTGTGACAGGCGATAAGGCAAAACCCGCCCGCCCAAGCCGCGAAGAGGCTGAGGAGGCGGTCCGAACGTTGATAGCGTGGGCCGGTGACGACCCGACGCGCGAAGGACTGCTCGACACGCCAAAGCGCGTGGTTAAGGCCTATGAAGAGTGGTTCACCGGCTACGGTCGGAACCCCACCGATGTTCTGGGCCGGACCTTCGGCGAGACCGACGGCTATGACGAGATGGTGTCGCTGCGCAATGTGCGTTTCGAATCCCATTGCGAACATCACTTGGCGCCGATCATCGGACGCATCCACGTCGGCTATATGCCGCGCAACCGCGTCATCGGCATTTCCAAGATCGCGCGCCTGATCGAGGTCTACGCCAAACGCATGCAGATCCAGGAGCGGCTGACGGCGCAGATTGCCGATACGCTGAACAACACGCTGGAGCCGAAGGGCGTGGCGGTTGTCGTCGAAGCGACCCATCACTGCATGACAACGCGCGGTGTGCATAAGTCGGGTGTCGTTATGGTGACCAGCCGTATGCTGGGCGATTTCCGCACCAAGGCGGCGACGCGGCGCGAGTTCCTGTCCTATATCGGCAATCCCGTGACGTCCGAGCTGTCTTAGGCCGGCATTCGGGCCGGCCGATCGCGGCCTTGCCAGTTCCGGCCGTGACCGCCACGATGACGCCGCCTTGATCATGAACATGGGAACACCTCTAAGGTGATCGACTTCCGGCCCATTCTCCAGGTCGTCGGCATCCTCCTGACGACCCTGGCGCTGGCTATGTTTGTGCCCGCGCTGGCCGATCTGGCTGCCGACAACCCCGATTGGCAGGTGTTTCTGGGCGCCGGCTTCTTGACGCTCTTTATCGGCATGGGCCTGTTCTTGACCAACCGGTCCGGCGCGACGGGCCTGACCGTGCGCCAGGCATTCCTGCTGACGACGTTGAGCTGGATCATCCTGGCCGCGTTTGCCGCCCTTCCCTTCACCTTCGCCGAGCTCGGTCTCGATTACGGCGATTCGTTCTTCGAGGCCGTCGCCGGCCTGACCACCACCGGTGCGACGGTGGTGACCAATCTGCATGAGGTACCGCCGGGTATCATCGTGTGGCGCGCCCTGCTCCAGTGGTTGGGCGGTATCGGTATCATCGTCATGGCCGTCGCACTTCTGCCGATGCTGCGCATCGCCGGCATGCAGCTTTTTCAGACGGAGTCATCCGACCAGGAGAAGATCCTGCCGCGCACCGCGCGCATTTCGTTCTCGATCTCCGTCATCTACCTGGTCTTCACGATCTCATGCTTCGTCGCCTACTGGGCCACCGGCATGCGGCCTTTCGAAGCGTTGATGCATGCCATGACGACCGTGTCGACGGCGGGTTTCTCGACCCACGATTCATCGATCGGCGTCTTCGACAGCACCGGCATCGAAATCGTCGCCATCATCTTCATGCTGCTCGGCACGATGCCGTTCGTCATCTATATCCAGATGGTTCGCGGTCGTTTCGTGCCCTTGTGGCGTGACCTGCAGGTCCGATGGTTCTTTGCCATTGCCCTCACCGCGATGGCGCTATTGATCATCTGGCGCCTGGTGACCAGTGATGACGCGTTCTGGATCGTTGTTCGCGAGGTCGCGTTCAACGTCACCGCCATAGCAACGACGACGGGATACGCCTCCGACGACTTCAGCGCATGGGGCGGTTTCGCCATCGCTGTTTTCTTCGTGCTGTTTTTCCTGGGCGGCTGTACCGGCTCGACGTCCGGGGGCATCAAGATGTTTCGCGTGCACGTGCTTGCCGCCAACATCTATTCGCAGCTCAAGCGGCTGACCCAACCCCACGGCGTGTTCGTCGCACACTTCAACAAGGTGCAGATTTCCGATACGGTCTCGCAATCGGTGACCACGTTCTTCGTCATCTATATCGCCGCATTCTTCGTGTTGACGGTCGGCCTTGCCGCCCACGATCTGGACTTCTTGACCAGCATCTCGGGCGCAGCGGCGGCACTGGGCAACGTTGGCCCCGGGCTGGGCCCCGTCATCGGTCCGGCAGGAAACTACGCCAGCCTGCCCGACAGCGCGAAATTCCTATTGTGTGCCGGCATGCTGCTCGGCCGTCTCGAACTCTTCACCGTTCTAGTCCTTCTCACCCCCCGTTTCTGGCGCGAGTAACATCATCATGGCCCCGACCTATACACCCCGCGAATTGATCGACCGACTGATCGCATTCGACACGACCAGCCGTCATTCCAATCTCGAGCTGATCGAGTTTGTCGCCGACTACCTGAAGCGGCATGGCATCACGTCGTCGCTCAGCTACGACCGCGACGGCGGCAAGGCGAACCTGTTCGCCACCGTCGGACCGACCGGCGATGGCGGTGTCGTGCTGTCGGGCCATACCGACGTCGTTCCTGTCGATGGCCAGGACTGGTCAACCGACCCGTTTAAGGTCGTCGAACGAGATGGAAAGCTCTATGGCCGTGGCACCTCCGACATGAAGAGCTTCGTCGCCATCGTGCTGGCGCTGGTGCCTGACTTCTTGGCGCAGCCCTTGTCGCGTCCTGTTCACTTCGCCTTTTCCTATGACGAGGAAGTGGGCTGTCTGGGCGTGCACGGCCTGATCAAGGACATCCGCGCCCAGGGCGTGCGCCCCGAAGCGGCGATCATCGGTGAGCCGACCAGCATGGAAGTGGTCGACGCCCACAAGGGCATCGCCGGTTTCCGCACGCGGTTTCGCGGCGTCGCCGCCCATTCCAGCGCAACCCATATCGGTATCAGCGCGACGCACGCGGCCGGCCGCTTCATCACCTTCCTGGACGACCTATTCGAGGAAATGCAGGGCCGCGCGCGACCCGACCTGGGCTTCGTACCGCCCTATACGACGATCCAGGTTGGCATTGTCGAGGGTGGCACCGCCAGCAACATCATCGCCCAGGACTGCCTGGTCGACTGGCACTTCCGCGCCATGCCGACCGACGACCCGCAGGACCTTACCGATCGCGCCATGGCGTATCTGGACAGCCAGCGCGACCGGATGCAAGCGCACCAAAGTGCCGCCGACATCACGACAGAACAGCGCGCCAGTGTGCCGCCGCTGAAACCGGATGACGCTTCGCCGGCCACCAGCTTGGCGCTCGCGCTGACCGGCAGCAACGCGGTCGCCAAGGCAAGCTTCGCGACCGAGGCCGGCATCTTCCAGGAAGACGGCATCGCCGCAGTGGTGTGCGGACCCGGCGACATCGCCCAGGCCCATCAACCCGACGAGTTCATCAGCCTGGACCAGGTCGAGGCAGGTACCGCCTTCGTCAAACGGCTTATCGAACGCCTCCGGCCGTAACGCACCGTCGCCGATCCACAACAAACGATCGCACTAGAAATCCAGCCAGTCCGCCCTAAAGGGCGGCGTCGCTTTCGCCTTGCCGAGTGTGATCGGCTCGTCGAGCTTGATGTGTGTCGTCGTCCGCCATGTGTTACGGTCGTTGACCAGGAACACCAGGTCAATCCGCTCCCACCCGCTGTCGGAACGCTTTGACGCGCAGTCAGGATCGGGAGTGATGTCGAGCACAAACTTGCCGCCATGTACCCGGGCGCGTCCACAGGTGACGTTCCCGATTTTGACAGTCACCCAAACAGTGCCTTGAGGTGCCGCGCCCCTGACCGTCACCGTGCCGTAATAGCGCCGGGCCACGAGCTGTTCTTCATCCTCGTCGGGTGAGAAGCTTGTAATAGCAATCGGCAGGAAATCGAGATCGTAGATGTTGTTGGGGATAACGATTCTGAGATTCTGGATGATGGTTTCAAAACTGCCGACATTCGGGTTGTGGTGCGTGGTGAAACGGCCGACCTGTTGACCGTGCCACGTGAAGATGAACGTCACCGGACCGCCGTCATTGCCATCATCGATGCACGCGTGATCCGATGACACCGACATTGTGTAGTGACCGTCCGCGTCCGTCGTCGTGCGCCCGCATTGGGCCATTGTCATCAGGTCAGGCCCGGCGATCACCATGATCGGTTGACCGGCCGCCGGCTGACCGTTCAAGGTGAGCTTGCCGTCAAACGTCAGTTTGGAAAAGACGGCGTGCGATGGCGACACCGGCAAACCCGATGCAACGGATACCGACAGCACCAGCGTGACAAGCGTTGCGATACGCCGTAGCACCACCGGCCGGATGCCGCGACATGGCCGCCGGAGAAGAATCACCGCATCTGAAACGCGCGCTCTCAAGGGCTTGGCCTTGCTCTACCTAACGCTCTCATCGAACGTTAGCGTCAACCCACCCAGCCGGCCAGCCCAGACCTTCGCGACAGAACCTGAGGTCTAAACTAGAAAGACCGACAGGTTGGCGCGCATTTCCTGCTCCAGGCGTTCGTCCAGCGCCCGGGTCATCGACGCCACCATGTCGTAGAGCGTCTGTTCGCGCTGGTTCAGCGTGTAGTTCTCAGGCACGGTCCGCTTGGCCGCGGCCCGGGCCTGGACAAAACCGGAGCGCAAGGGATCGCCCAGGATCTCGATCTTGACCGTCATCAGGCCTTCGTAGCGTTCCGATTGGTCGGTGGTGAAGATGCCCTGGACACCCTTGGTCAGATCCAAAGGCGTTTCGACAAACTTGTTCTCGATGATCGAGACGCGCGCAACTCCGGGACCGCCGGCCGCGACAAGCCGGTCGCTCGCCCAGTTCGACATCGCGGCCAGTGGTGAGATGGGCAGACTGGCGCGAATGTCGCGCTGCGGCGGTTCGACCGTGCCGGTCGCCGCGCTCTCGATGACCTCGATCCGGCTGACATCCAGACGCAGGGGCGACTTATGCTGAAACGTGATGTCGGGATAGACCGGTAGCGAAACCGGGGTGTTGCATGCAGTCAGGACCAATCCGCTACCCAAGATAAGCAAGACTTCACGTCGTCTCATAAGCCATCCCGTTGTTGTTCTACGCGCTGCGAGGCGGCCGCTTCGACATCGGCCAAGGTAAACTTCTGACTGCGGTTGCAGAATTGGCAGGTGACGTCGATGACGCCATCATCGACCAGTTCTTCAAGCTCGCTTGACGGCATGGACTGCAGCACCGCCATGGCGCGGTCATCGGAGCAGGTGCAACCGAAACGCACGGCGCGGCGGTCATAGACCCTGACACCGTCTTCGTGAAACAGGCGATAGAGCAACGTGTTGGCGTCAAGCCCCGGGTCGGTCAGCTCCTCGCCGGTCGCCGTCGACAGCAGCACGACGGCCTTCCTCCAGTCGTCCTCGCGGTCGGCCGACGTGATCGGAATGTCGCCAGGGCCGAGCTCAGCAAGGCGCTGCATGGTGAGCGCGCCTGCCCGCCAGCCTTCATCGTGCCGCGCGACCGCCAGCTTGATCGCGGAATCCACCTGATCCGACTGCTGGAAATAGAGGTGGGCGCTGTCGGCAAGCGTGGCGCCGTCCAGGCTGACGATGCCCTGATAGAGCTCCATGTCGGCACCCTGATCGACCGTCAGCACCAGCACGCCGGAACCCAGCAGATGGGGCACCGAGTTGTTCGACTCCAGGCCCGCCGACTCGACCTCGGCGATACGCTCGCGGTCAAAGCTCGCATAGCCACGCATGCGCCCGTCGCTCATGAAGTCCACGGCCAGCAGCCGAATCGGACCGTCACCCCGGGTCTCCGCCGTCATGCGTCCGTCGAACTTGAGACCGCTGCCGAGCGCCGCGGCCAACGCCATCAATTCGCCCAGCATGACCGAGACCGGCTCGGGATAGGCGTGCTGGCACAAGACACGGTTCACCGACTCGCCCAGGCGAACCAGGCGACCGCTTAGTCCCAGATTGACGATCTGAAACGGCTGGATCAGATCGTCGGCGGGTGTGTTCAGGTCAAACACCATTTCAAGATGGCCTTCTGCGCGTGCAGGCGGTTTTCGGCCTCATCAAAGATCACCGACTGCGGCCCGTCCGCAACCTCGCTGGTGACCTCATTGCCTCGATAAACCGGCATGCAGTGCAGGAATATGGCATCCTTGTCGGCCATTGCCATGGTTCGCCCGTCAATTCGATAGGGTTCCAGCAGATTGGTCTCGATCGCCTCGGACTCCGCGCGCTCGTCGCTCATCGACTTCCAGGTGTCGGTGACCACACAATCAGCGGCTGTCACGGCCTCCTCGACCGTGTCGACGATATGCACGTCGCCCTGATGCTGTTCCGCCCATTCCAGAACCTCTTGCTCCGGGCGATAGCGCTCCGGACACGCGATGTTGAGCCGGAAGTTGAAACGCACGGCCGCATGGATCCACGAGCACGCCATGTTGTTGCCGTCACCAGCCCAGGCGATCGTCTTGCCGGCGATCGGGCCGCGATGTTCCTCAACCGTCTGGATGTCGGCCATCAGCTGACAGGGATGGGTCCGGTCGGTCAGACCGTTGATCACAGGCACCGTGCCGGCGTCCGCCAAGTCTAGCATTCGCTGATGGCTGACAGTCCTGATCATGATGGCGTCGACATAGCGTGACAGCACGCCGGCGGTATCGCCGACCGTCTCGCCGCGCCCGAGCTGCATATCGGCCGGCGACAGGTTGATCGTCTCGCCACCCAGCTGGCGCATGCCCAGATCGAACGACACACGGGTGCGCGTCGACGGCTTTTCGAAGATGGTCGCCAAGACTCTGTGCTTCAGGATCGGTTCGCGGTCGCCGCGTTTCCACGCGGCTTTCAGCGCATGCGCGTCATCCATGATGGCGCGCAGCGTCGGCGCGTCCAGAGCATCCAGATCCAGGAAATGCTTGGTCGCGCTCATGGCTCAAGCGCGACGCACGCGTCCTCCAGCGCCGTGATCGCCTCGTCGATATGACTGTCGTCGATCACCAGAGGCGGCAGGAAGCGCATGACATTGTCGCCCGCCGGCACCACCAGCACGTGACGGTCGCGCATGGCAGCGACAAGGTCGCCCGCCGGCACCACCGCCTTGATGCCCAGCATCATGCCGAGGCCGCGGACCTCCTCCAGGACGTCCGGATGCGTGGCGATGGTCTGCTCGATGCGTTTGCGCAGAGTCTTGGCGCGCTGTTCGACGCCGGCCATGAAGCCCGGCTCCTCCATCACGTCCAGCACCGCGTTGCCGACCGCCGTCGCCAGCGGATTGCCGCCGAAGGTCGAGCCGTGGGTACCCGGCACCATGCCTGATGCGGCCTTCTCGGTCGCCAGACAGGCGCCGATCGGCATGCCGCCGCCCAGCGCCTTGGCGACCGCCATGATATCGGGCGTTACGCCCGACCATTCATAGGCGAACAGCTTGCCGGTGCGCCCCATGCCACACTGGATCTCGTCATAGATGACGAGCAGGCCGAACTCGTCGGCCGCCGCGCGGATCGCCTTCAGGAACGCCGGATCGACCGGATAGATGCCGCCCTCGCCCAAGACAGGTTCAATCATGATGGCGGCGGTCTCGCCCGTGATGGCGGCGCGCAGCGCGTTCGAATCATGCAGCGGTACCTGATCGAAACCGTCGGCCGCCGGGCCGAAACCTTCCAGGTGCTTGGCCTGGCCGCCGGCCGCGATGGTAGCGAGCGTGCGGCCGTGGAAAGCGCCGGTGAACGTGATGGTGCGGAATTTCTCTGGATGCCCATTGGCGAAGTGATAGCGGCGCGCGGTCTTCAGCGCGCACTCGATCGCCTCGGCGCCGGAATTGCCGAAGAAAACGGTGTCCGCGAAACTGTCGGCGACCAGGCGCTGGGCCAGGCGTTCCTGGCCCTCAATTCGGTAGAGGTTCGACGTGTGCCACAGGCGCTCGGCCTGCCCCTTCAGCGCCTCGACCAGATGCGGATGGGCGTGACCCAAGCTGGTCACGGCAATGCCGCAGCCGAAATCGAGATAGCGCTCGCCATCGGCGGTAAAGAGATAGGGTCCTTCGCCCCGCTCGAAAACCAGGTCGGCGCGGGCGTATGTCGGCATCACGGATGCGGTCACCGCAGCCTCTCCTTCATCGCTCAGCTATCGAAAAATGACAAAACCCGGCGCAATTCCGACGCCGGGGCCTTGGCTAGTATCGCGCCCGCCGGGGCCTGTCAATCGACGGAGACGGCCCTTTCAGCGGCACCCGTCAGGACTTCAGCCGCCAGCCGGTCGCCAACAGGCGGTAACAGAGCAGCGCCAGCACCAGATTGGTGCTGATCAGGACCAGGGCACCGGTCAGAAGCGGGGCGTCGGCGCGGTCGATGAAGCCGTAGCGGAAACCGTCGATGGCGTAGAAGAACGGGTTTACCGCGGCGATGCCGCGTAACACGTCCGGCAGCCGGTCGATCGAATAGAAGGTGCCCGAGAGGAACGTCAGTGGCGTCACGACGAAGTTGGTCAGCGCGGCGATCTGATCGAACTTCTCCGCCCAGATGCCGACCAGAAGGCCGATCAGGCCCATCATCATGGAGCCGGCGACGCCATAGAACAGCACGGCCCACAGATGTACCGGCACGACGTTGACGAAGAACTGCATGGCGACCAGGGTCACCAGACCGACGACAAGGCCGCGCGTGACGGCGCCCAGGCCGAAACCAACCAGAAGCTCGAAGGCTGAGAGCGGCGGCATCAGCGTATCGATGATGTTGCCCTGGACCTTGGCGATGATCAGCGACGACGAGGTATTGGCGAAGGCGTTCTGCAGGATCGCCATCATGGCGAGACCCGGCGCCAGGAACATCAGGAAGGGCACGCCCTCCATTAGATCGACAGCGCGACCCAGCGCCAGCGAGAAGACGGCCAGAAACAGCATGCTGGTGACCACCGGCGCCAGAAGCGTCTGGCCCGGCACTTTCATGAAGCGTCGGACCTCACGCAGGTAAAGCGTAAGAAGCCCTAGGCCGTTTATGGTCTGGGCAGCTTGGTGGTCTGCCTGATGCATCGCGATGTTCCCGCGGCCGCCTGCGCGCTTGCGCAAGCCCTGCCGGCGGTCGCACCATAGCGCCAACGGCTGAAGACCGGCAACCGGAGCACCATGTCGCCCCTGCGTTTTGTTCTCATCTGCGGCGCGCTGATGGCCGTTGTTGCCGCGTGTGCCCCCACGGTGGCGCCAACGGGTCCCAAAATCGTCGAACCGGCAATCGCCAGCGACGCGCTGGTGATGGCGGATGGGAGCCAGCGCGCGTTTCAGGCCTGGCTGCCGGCGGGCGAGCCCTCCGCGGTGGTCCTGGCGCTGCACGGTTTTAACGATTACGCCAACGCGTTCGCCGCACCGGGCGAGGCATGGGCGGCGCACGGCATCGCCACCTTCGCCTATGACCAGCGCGGTTTTGGCCGCGACAGCGAGCCCGGCATCTGGCACGGCGAGGCGGCGATGGTCGAAGACGCGCTCGCCGCGCTCCGACTGCTGCAGCAGCGCTATCCCGGCATCCCCGTCTATCTGTTGGGCGAGAGCATGGGCGGCGCGGTGGCGACACTGGCCGCCGGCCACAATCCGGCGCCCACGGTCGACGGCCTGATCCTGGTGGCGCCGGCGGTCTGGGCGCGCAGTACCATGCCGGTCAGCTACCGCGTCGGGCTATGGCTCGGCGCGCATCTGGCGCCGTCGATGACGCTGCGTGGCTCGAACTTGGAGATCTGGCCGTCCGACAACATCGAGATGCTGCGCGCGTTCTCGGCCGATCCGCTGGTCATCAAGGAAACCCGGATCGACGCCGTCTATGGTCTGGTCAACCTGATGGACGCGGCGCTAGCGCGGCCCGGCGGTATCGTCCTGCCGACCCTGGTGGTCTATGGCGCCAACGACCAGATCGTGCCGGCCGACCCCGTTGGCATGTTCGTGGCGGGCCTGCCACCGGGAAGCCGGGTCGCGGTCTACGAGGATGGCTATCACATGCTGCTGCGTGACCTGGAGGCCCGCGTCGTCATCGACGATATCGCCGCCTGGATCGCGGCACCTGAGGCGCCCCTGCCCTCCGACGCGGAAGTCCTGGCCGCGACATTCTTCATCGCGCCGCCGGAACCGCCGGCGACACCGCGTTTTCTCACAACCCGGCCCGACCCGCCGCGACGCGGGTCTTAGGGCATGTGTCGCGCCGTTGGCATCACCGACCCGCTCCCCCTCCCGGCCACCCCGTGGATACTGCCATGGATGGCCTCGGCGAAAATGCCTCTCGGCGTTATGCGCCGGAGTAAGTGGAGCAGGCTGGTGCCGGACTGCGCGAGCAGTTCCCACACCAAAAGACCCCATGCGGGACTGTTTCAAACTGCGCGCGATCTGCTCTAGGATCGCCACAACCACGCCGTAGCGGGAGCCCCATGAGCGTTGCCCCTGAAGCCGGTCGCTGGCAATTCTGGATCGACCGGGGCGGCACGTTCACCGACGTTGTCGCCCGGCGCCCAGACGGCGACCTGATCACCCACAAACTGCTGTCGGAGAACCCGGAGCGTTATGCCGACGCGGCCCTGCAGGGCATCCGCGACATCCTGGGCGTTGACGCCGCCGACGCGATCCCGACCGACGCCATCGACGCGGTCAAGATGGGTACGACCGTCGCGACCAACGCGCTGCTCGAGCGAAAGGGCGACCGGACACTGCTCGCCATCACCCGTGGCTTCCACGATGCCTTGCGCATCGCCTATCAGAACCGGCCCGACATTTTCGCGCGCCACATCATTCTGCCGGATCTGCTCTACGAGCAGGTGGTCGAGATCGACGAGCGTGTCGACGCCCAGGGCGATACCGTCAAATCGCTGGACGAGGACGCCGCGCGCGCCGGCCTGCAGCAGGCCTATGACGACGGCATTCGCGCCATCGCCATTGTCCTGATGCACGGTTACAGGCATGCGGCTCACGAGAGAAGAGTGGCGGAGATCGCGCAAGAGATCGGCTTCACACAGATCTCGACGTCGCATGCCACGACGCCGCTGATGAAACTTGTCAGCCGCGGCGACACGACCGTGGTCGATGCTTATCTCTCGCCCATTCTGCGGCGCTACATCGACACGGTCTCGTCGGAGCTGGGCGATACACGCCTGCTCTTCATGCAGTCTAATGGCGGCCTGGTTGACGCCTTCCGTTTCCAGGGCAAGGACGCGATCCTGTCCGGGCCCGCAGGCGGCGTGGTCGGCGCGGTTCGGACCAGCGAGATGGCAGGTTTCGAGCGCATTATCGGTTTCGACATGGGCGGTACATCGACCGATGTCTCCCACTACAACGGCGTCTTCGAGCGTACCAGCGACACCGAGATCGCCGGCGTGCGCATGCGCGCGCCGATGATGATGATCAAAACGGTCGCCGCAGGTGGCGGCTCGATCCTGCATTTCGACGGACAACGGTTGCGCGTGGGGCCCCAATCGGCCGGTGCCGACCCCGGCCCGGCCTGTTACCGGCGCGGTGGCCCGCTCGCGATCACCGACGCCAACGTCATGACCGGTAAGATCCTGCCTGACCTCTTCCCGCATGTGTTTGGACCAGACGCCGATCAGCCGCTTGACGCCGATGCGGTCACGCGTGCCTTCGAAAACCTGACGGCCGAGATCAATGCGGCCTCGTCGGACACCAAGACGCCGCAAGAGGTCGCCGACGGTTTCCTGATGATCGCGGTCGAGAACATGGCCCGCGCGATCAAGGAAATCTCCGTGCAGCGTGGTTACGCGATTTCCGATTACGCGCTCTGCTGTTTTGGCGGCGCGGCGGGCCAACACGCCTGCCTGGTCGCCGACGCACTCGGCATGACGCGGGTCTTCCTGCACCCCTTCGCCGGCGTATTGTCGGCCTACGGCATGGGTCTGGCCGAACTGCGCGTCATCCATCAGGCGCCCGTCAACGACAGTCTGGACGAAGCCTTGATGCCGCAACTGGCCGAAACCATCGGCGAGTTGGAGCAACAGGGGCGAGACGAACTGGAAAGCCAGGGTGTCGCACCCGCCGACATCGACGTCGCCGCGACCTTGGAGGTCCGCTACCACGGCACCGACAGCACGCTCGAAATCGCCTACGGCGATCTGGCGGCGATCAAGGAAGGCTTCGAGACCGCGCATCGCCAGCGTTACGGCTTTGCGGCGCCCGACAAACCGCTGATCGTCGAATCGCTCGCCGTCGAAACGATTGGCCAGGGCTCGGATGTCCACGAGGCGACCACGCCAGGCGCCGCGAGTGACCAGCCGGACGCCGCGCTGCGCACATCGATGTTCACGGCGGGCGCCGCCCACGACACGCCGGTCTACCGGCGCGACGATCTGAGGCCCGGCCATCGCATCGCGGGTCCCGCCATCGTCGCGGAGGCCAACAGCACGACCGTGGTCGAGCCCGGCTGGACGCTCGAGGTAACGGACCACGATCACCTGGTCATCAACCGGACGGAGGCGCGGCCGGTCCAGCACGCGATCGGCACCGAGGCCGATCCGATCATGCTGGAGGTCTTCAACAACCTCTTCATGTCGATCGCCGAACAGATGGGCCGAACGCTGGAGAACACCGCGTTTTCCGTCAACATGAAGGAGCGGCTGGACTTCTCCTGCGCGATCTTCGACGGCGACGGCGAGCTGATCGCCAACGCGCCGCACATGCCGGTGCATCTGGGCTCCATGGGCGAAACCGTGCGCACGATCAATCGGTTACGCCGTGGCTCGATGAAACCCGGCGATGTCTTTGCCCACAACGCGCCCTACAACGGCGGCACCCACCTGCCCGATGTCACCATCGTGACGCCGGTGTTCGATGACGACGGCACGACCGTCTTGTTCTTCGTCGCCTCGCGCGGCCATCACGCCGATATCGGCGGTCTAACGCCGGGCTCCATGCCGCCCGACAGCCAGACAGTCGAGGAAGAGGGCATTCTGTTCGACGATGTCGAGATCGTCGCAGAGGGACGCTTTCTGGAAGACGAGATCCGGCGACTGCTGGCCTCCGGCCCCTACCCGACCCGCAACGCCGATCAGAACATTGCCGATCTGAAGGCCCAGATCGCGTCGTGCGAGAAGGGTGTGCAGGAGCTGCACCGCATGGTCGCTCAGTTTTCGCTGCCGGTGGTCCAAGCCTATATGGGCCACGTGCAGGACAACGCGGAAGAATGCGTCAGGCGCGTCATCGATGTCCTCAAAGACGGGCACTTCCGCTACGACCTCGACAACGGCAGCGCCATCGAGGTGACAATTACCATCGACAGCCAGGCCCGAAGCGCACGGATCGACTTTGCCGGCACCTCACCCCAGTTGACCAGCAACTTCAACGCGCCCAGCGCGGTCGCCATGGCAGCGGTGCTTTACGTGTTCCGCAGTCTGGTGGACGACGATATCCCGCTCAACGCCGGCTGCCTGAAGCCGGTCGAGATCGTGATCCCACCGCGCTCCATGCTGTCACCCGAGTATCCGGCGGCCGTCGTCGCCGGCAATGTCGAGACGTCGCAGTGCATCGTCGACACGATCTATGGCGCGCTGGGCGCCATGGCCGGCTCGCAAGGCACCATGAACAACCTGACCTTCGGCAACGCGCGCTATCAGTACTACGAGACGATCTGCGGCGGTTCGGGCGCAGGACCCGACTTCGACGGCACCGATGCCGTCCACACCCACATGACGAACTCACGGCTGACCGATCCGGAAGTGCTGGAGTGGCGATTTCCCGTCCTGCTGGACGACTTCGGTATCCGTCACGGCAGCGGCGGCGCGGGCGCGCGCAGGGGCGGCAACGGCGCCAGGCGGCGGCTGATTTTCCGCGAGGCGATGACGGCCGCCATCCTGTCCAACCATCGCCGCATCGCGCCGTTTGGCTTTGCCGGTGGCACAGACGCGTCGACCGGCATCAACCGGGTCGAGCGGGCCGACGGCACGGTTGAGCCGCTTGAGGGCGCCGATCAGGCGGAGCTTGAACCAGGCGACGCCCTGGTAATCGAGACACCGGGCGGTGGCGGCTACGGAGCGCCATGAACGACACGCCGTCGATCCGCAAGGTCCTCATCGCGCTTGCGGCGCTGATCCTGGCGACGGCCATTCTGAACATTGCGAACGGCGCGCTTTTCACGCTGGTGGGCATCCGGCTCGCCCACGAGCTTTCGACCGGTCTGGTCGGCCTTATCACGTCCGGCCACTTTCTCGGCCTGTTGGTGGGTTCCATGACCGCGACCGGGATCATCATCCGGGTCGGCCACATCCGCGCCTTCACCGTGTTCGCGGCCGTCGCAGCCTGCGCTATCTTGTTGATGGGGTTGATCTTCTCGGTCCCCACCTGGTTCGTCTTCCGGTTCATCATCGGCTACTGCATGGCTGGTCTCTTCATGGTGCTGGAGAGCTGGTTCAACGACCGGGCGACCAACGAGACGCGCGGCCGCATCTTCGCATCCTACCTGGTCGCGACATCAGGCGCGTTCGCCGTCGGGCCGCTGTTGATCAATCTGGGCGACCCGATGGCCTACGGCCTGTTCGCCGTGACGGCGATCCTGTTCAACCTCTGTCTCTTACCGATCGCGTTGACCCGCGAAGGCAACCCCAAGATCGCCAAGGAAAGCCGGTTATCGCTGAAGGAACTGGTCGCGATTTCGCCGCTCGGCGTGTTCGGCTGTTTCGCCGCCGGCCTCGCCAACAGCTCGGTTCACGGCCTGGGCGCCGTCTACGGCGATCTGATCGACCTGGATCCGGCGGAGGTTTCCTTCATCTTCAGCGCACTGATCGCCGGCGGTCTGGTGATGCAGTTGCCCATGGGCTGGCTGTCCGACCGCTTCGACCGGCGCACGGCACTAATGACCCTGACAATCTCCGCCGTCATCGCGGCAGGTCTGATCATCGCCTTTGGCGCCCACTCGTTCTCTGCGTTAATCGTCTTAATCTTCATCTACGGCGGCGTTTCCGGCCCGATCTATGGCCTCTCCGTCGCCCAGACCAACGACTATGTCGACCGCGACCAGTTCGTCGCCGCCAGCAGCGGCCTGTTGATCGTCTATTCGATGGGCGCCATCGCCGGACCGAACATCGCGTCCTGGGTGATGGATCTGCTCGGCCCTTGGGGCCTTTGGCTCTACGTTGGAATTGTCCTGCTGTGCCTAAGCGGGCTGGTCATTTACCGCAAGAAACGGCGCGCGCCGCTGCCGGTCAAGGACCAGGGCGCTTATGTGCCCGGCGCCGTCGAATCCCTGGCTACAGCCGAGATCGATCCGCGCGCCGCCCCCGCCCGGCAGCCGGCTAAGGAACCGGGAACATCATAAGAACACTCTATCAAACCCTTGATTTTTAATGGCTGAACGGGCTGGTGCATATTGGCAACACCGGTGGCCGTTACAACACGGTCACAGGTGGTTCAAGTGGACTTGATGCGCCGGGCCATGCTATCCGACCACTCGTCTGCCAGTAGATTTCTGCTGGCGGCGAGGGGTCGCGTGGCGTTTGGGGCGCCGTGAAGCGTGGGTCCATAAGAAGTGCGTCCGTGGTTGTCAGGGCAGTTGTCTTGGGCTTTTCAGGTTTCTCGGCACGACTACTACGACTTGCGATCCCATTCGGTTGCGCCATCACGCTCGTCTTGGGAATGGCAGCTTGCGCGACGCCGCCGGAAGACCCGGTCGCGCGCCAGGCATTCGAAGAAACCAACGATCCGCTGGAGCCGCTGAACCGGTACATCTTCGACGTCAACCTGGCGATCGACGAACTGGTTCTGACGCCGATTTCGACGATGTATGTCGAGGGTATCCCGGAACCCTACCGCAACGGCGTCAGGAACTTCCTACAGAACCTCAGCATGCCGGTCACCATCCTGAACAGCGCACTTCAAGGTGATGGTGAAAACACGGTCGATGCCTCGGTCTCGTTCTTCATCAACACGACTGCCGGCCTCGGCGGCATCTTCGATATACCCGGCAACTTCGACGAGGAGCCGCGCCGCGAGGACTTTGGCCAGACGCTGGCTGTCTGGGGTGCCGAACCGGGGCCCTATCTGGTTCTGCCGCTGATCGGTCCATCGGATGTGCGCGATACCGTCGGATTGGGCGTCGACATCGCGACCGACCCGACGACCTATATCTTCTCGCCGACGTTCAATTACGTGACCACGGGTGTCACCGCGGTTCAGTTCCGCGCCGATCAGCGCGTCGAATACGAGAATTTGAAACGCACCTCGGTTGACTTCTACGCGACACTGCGCTCTCTCTACCGTCAGATTCGCCAGCAACAGATCAACAATGGCGATCTGGATGCATCGACGCTGGATTACGAACTGTCGGGCGTCGACGATTTCGATACCACTGACGATAGCGACTCTGCGGAATCACAGTGATTGAACGCCGACACATTCTCAGGTCGGGACTTGCCCTGGTCGCCCTGACCGCCGCGCCGTCCGTGGCGCTCGCCGATCAGGTCGAGGACGCCGAAGCGTTCATCGAGGAACGCGGCAACAAGCTGTTGGACATCCTCGGCATGGCGCCGGGCGATGCGCGCCGCGATGCTTTCCGTGATTGGTTGAACGGCTCCTTCAATCTGAACCTGATTGGCAAACTGGCACTGGGTCCGTTTCTGCAGCAGGCGACACCCGACCAGCTCGAGGCCTATACCAAGGCGTTCAGCGACTACATCGTTGTGACCTATGAGTCACGTTTCGACACGTTTACCGGTTACAACCTCCAGGTCCTGCGCGGCCGGCCGGCTGGCAGCAAGGACAGCATCGTCCAGACGCTGATTTCCTATGGCAACGATACCTTCAACGTCGACTTCCGCGTTCGTCAGGAAGCAAGCGACGATCTGGACGTCATCGATGTCATGGTGCAGAACGTGTCGATGCTGAAGACCCAGCAGGACGAGTTCCGCTCGGTCATTCAGCGCAGCGGTCTTGATGGCCTGATCGACGGCCTAAAGGAACAGACCGCCGAAATCGAAGCGCAAGCCCAAAGCTAAGATCCACCCCGTCGGACGCATTGCCTTGGGCGTCTCTATGGGCGCCGCGCGTCGATATGCAGGTGCAGCACGCCACGAGCTTCCAGCGCTTCGGCACGCAAAGAACTTAACCTGATCCGCACGTCGAAATAGTCCTCGCCCAGAACCTCGCGCACGTGGCGGCCGTCATCGCTGGTCGCAAAGGCATGTTCGCGCCGCGCCACGCCGGCCGAGTTGGCGGTGTGATCCCTGATGGCAACGTCAACGAAACCGGCATCGGCAAGCGCCGCTTCATAGGCGGGCCGGCCCTCATAGTGAAAGCTCAAGCCGAACGTCTTCAACATGTCCACCCAGGCCACGAACAGCACGGCGGCTTCACCATCGGCTTCGCCATCCAGGAAGTCGGCGCATAAGAAGCGGCCGCCGGGTTTCAGCACGCGGAAGACGTCGGCGAACAAGGCCGGCTTGTCGGCGACGTGGCAGATCACGTCCTTGGTGAAAACGATGTCGACGGCACCGTCGGGCACCGGCAGCGGACCTGGCGCCGTATGCACGAAACGCACGCGCCCGCCCAGGCCGGCCTCCTCGGCCGCGGCTGTGGCGCGTTTAACTGAGTCGGCTTCGATGTCGACGCCGGTTACGTGCTTGGCGCCAAACTCACCGGCCAGCATTAATGCCGCGCCGCCGATACCGCAGCCAAGATCCAGAACATCAAGGCCGGTGATGTCGATACCTTCCAGGATCTCCGTCACCTCTGGCGCGGCACCTGGCGACAGAAAACCTTTGCCGTAAACCATCTGCATGCCGGCGATCACGCGATCGCTGTACTGACTTTGAACCGACATCCCTATCCACCCCCGACACCGCGCATGACTCCGTCCCGAGACACGCTAAGCTATGACCGACTTAAGGGAGGCTCATACCATGGTCATGTCACGTCCGGAAATCGTCGGCACCTTCGGCGTTGTTACCTCGACGCACTGGCAGGCGAGCGCGGCGGGCATGGCGATGCTGGAGAAGGGCGGCAACGCGTTCGATGC
Organism: Pseudomonadota bacterium; assembly: GCA_039028155.1. Classification (NCBI taxonomy): domain Bacteria; kingdom Pseudomonadati; phylum Pseudomonadota; species Pseudomonadota bacterium. The sequence goes on along the minus strand of JBCCIS010000031.1, from coordinate 5,895 downwards.
GGCCGTCGCCGTCGGCTGTGTGCTTCACATTGTCGAGCCCGAACAGAACGGGCCGGGCGGCGACTGCCCACTCATCCTGTGGAGCGCCGCAAAGCAGAAGGTCGAGGTGATCTGCGGTCAGGGTGTGGCGCCCCAGGCGATCACCAGCGGCGCGCTGCGCGATATGGGCCTCGACGTCATGCCCGGGGTCGGCCACTTGCCAACGGTCGTACCCGGCAGCTTCGGCGCCTGGATGCGCCTGCTGCACGACTACGGATCGCTGACCGTGCGCGACGTGCTGGAGCCGGCGATAACCGCCGCGCGCGACGGTTTCCTGATGAAACCCAACGTCGCCAGCGTTATCGCCCGGTCCAGCGGTTTCATGAAGGAGCACTGGCCGAGTTCCGCCGAAGTTTACCTGATCGACGGTGAAGCGCCCGAGGCCGGCGGCCTCTATCACCTGCCCGCACAGGGCGACACCTATGCCCGCATCGTCGAGGAGGCGGAAGCCGCCGGCAGCGACCGCGAAGCCCAGGTCGAAGCGGCGCGGCGCGCCTGGTACGAGGGTTTCGTTGCCGAAGCGATCGACAGCTTTATGCGCGAACCGGTGATGGATACCTCCGGCGAGAGCCACAGCGGCTACATGACCGGCGATGATCTGGCGTCTTGGCGCGCCGAGGTCGAAGAGCCGATCACGTACGACTACGGCGACTACACGGTCTGCAAGGCCGGACCCTGGGCGCAGAGCCCGATCTTTCTGCAGCAACTGGCGCTGCTGAAAGACTATGACCTTCAGGCCATGGATCCCTCCGGACCCGAGTTCATTCATACGGTCCAGGAGTGCGCCAAACTCGCCATCGCCGACCGCGAAGCATTCTATGGCGATCCGAAGTTCGTCGACGTGCCGCTCGCCGAGCTCCTCTCCGATGACTACAACGCCCAGCGGCGCAAGCTGGTCGGTGACGATGCACGCCTGGATCTGCCGCCGGGTCTGATCGATGGCTATGGCGGCGAGGTACGGCTGAGGGCGCACGGCTCAACCAATGTCGCACACAGCCAGATGACGATGGAGGGTGAAGAAGGTGACAGTAAGAACCCGAACTGGGCCGAGTTCATTGCCGAGAACCACGGCGACACCTGTCATTTCGACATCATCGACCGCTGGGGCAACATGATCTCCGGAACGCCGAGCGGCGGTTGGTTATCCGGCTCGCCGGTGGTGCCGGGTATCGGTTTCCCAGTCTCCGTGCGCGGCCAGATGTTCTGGCTCGACGATGACCATCCCAACGGGCTGGCGCCCGGCAAGCGCCCGCGCACGACGCTGACGCCGACGCTTGCCCTGCACATGGACGAACCCTATCTGGTGTTCGGCACGCCCGGCGGCGACCAGCAGGACCAGTGGGCGCTGCACGCCTTCCTGCGCCATGTGCACCATGGCATGAACCTGCAAGAGGCCTGCGACGCCCCATCGTTCTACACCGACCATCTGCCGAGCTCGTTCTATCCGCGTGAATGGTTGCCCGGTCACCTGGCGGTCGAGAGCGACCTGCCGTGCGCGACGATGGCGGAGCTCGACCGGCGCGGCCACAAGCTGGAGATTTTTGGCAAGTGGGGCCACTACAACTCGATCACCATGGCATCGAAGCGCGGCAAGACGCTGCGCGCCGGGGCCAGCCCGCGACGCCAACAGTGTTACGCGATCGGCAGATAACTGCCGCGCGCGCGTAGGAAACGGCGTAGGCCGCCGTTGAACAACATGGCCGCGCATTCCTCCACTTGGCTGCCGGCGGCGTTGGCGCTGGCTCTCGCCCTCATGTCGGCGGGGCTTGCTCGGGCCGACACGCTTGAACACGGCGGCACTGAACGCGCCTTTGACGTCTACGTGCCGGACGGCATCGCCACGCCCGCGCCGGCGGTCGTCCTGCTCCATGGCGGCGGCGGGTCGGGCCGGCAGTTGCGCCGTCACACCGACTTCAACGAACTGGCCGACGAAAACGGCTTTGTCGTGATCTATCCCGACGGTGTCGACGGCCATTGGAACGATGGCCGCGACGATCCCTGGCTCGCCGAGCAGGCGGCAGCGCGACATGACGATGTCGGGTTCATCACCGCCATCCTGGACCGGCTTATCGCCGACGGGTTGGTCGACGCACACCGCATCGGTGTCGGCGGCATCTCGAACGGCGGCATGATGACGCTGCGCCTGGCCTGCGAGGCACCTGAACGGTTCATAGGCTTTGCGGTGGTTGCCGCCAACATCGCGGCCGGCCAGGAGTGTCCAGGCGGTGAACCAGCGCCGGTGCTGTTCATCCATGGCAGCAACGACAGCTTGGTGCCTTACGACGGTGGCCCGATCGGACTGCCCGGCGGAAACGCACGGGGTACCGCCTGGTCGGTGCCCGATAGCCTGGCTGACTGGGCGGCGCGCAACCGATGCACCGGGCGCGTCTTGAGCGCCCATATCAACGAGCGGCCCCTGGACGGCACCACGGTCGACATTGTCGACTACACCGGCTGTAAGGCGCCGCTACGCCACATCCTGATCAACGGCGGCGGCCATACCTGGCCCGGCACGGGCGCTCGGCTGATCAACCTGATCACCGGACGCTCCAGCCGCGAAATCGACGGCAACGTCGCCATCTGGGCGTTCTTTGACGCACAGCCCTGAGGGTTGTCTTCATACGCTTGACCTGTCTACTGGTGCACACCTTAGGCATCGCCTCTCGAGTCGAATCCACATCAGGAGGCGAGACATGAAACGATCGGTGTTCTTGTTGCTCGACCATGCCGAACGGTCGAACGATCCCGTCAGCGAGCTCTATGGATTTGTCCTGGATCACGCCGAGCGCGCGGATTCACTGGGATACGACAGCCTGTGGCTTGCCGAACACCACTACGGCACATTGGGTACGGTGCCCAATCCTGCCGTCTTGCTGTCGGCCATCGCGGCGAGAACGAAGCGTCTGCGAGTTGGCCCCTCGGTGGCAATCTTGCCGTATCGCCAGGCGGTCTTCGCAGCCGAAGACTACGCCATGGTCGACATCATAGCGGAGGGACGACTCAACATGGGCGTTGGAGCCGGGTCTCAACGTGATGAGATCGAGGGCCTTGGCATCGACTTCGACAGCCGCTGGGATGCATATAGACAGAATCTATCGACGCTCCGCGGGCTGTGGGCCAATGCGTCGCTCAACGTTTCGCCCCGCCAACAACCTCTGCCACCGTTCTACGTCGCCACGATGAATGAGACGAACGCGCGCGACGCCGGACACAATGGAGATGGTGTTCTGACCTTGCTGACGCCTGGGGCGCGATCGCTTGATGCCCTTGCGCGTCTTATTGCCGCGCATCAGGAGGGCCTGAGCAATGCCGGCTATCACCAGGACACCGCCGATGTCGTCGTCGTGCAGTTCGCACAGGTCGGCACGAACGATGAAGCCGTGTGCCGCCAATCCGTCGCTGCGCTCCAACAACTGCTGACCGTAATGTCAGGAGATGGCCGGCAGGCCCAAGAGGCATTCGATGCTATGCGGGCAGGTTCAACCGGCTGTTTCGGTACACCGACCAAGGCGCAAGCCACTATCGAGGACTTGGCCGCGTTCGGAGTAAGGCATGTGGCATTTGTGACCCGTTTTGGCGATCTAAACGCGGACATGGCCCACGAAACACTACGCTTGCTTGCACCCAAACACGGTGAGCAGCATGATCAGCTAAGCATGGCGGGCTAGGGCCGCACGAACCCATGATAACGGTTGGACAATTGGCACGGCAGTTCGGCTTATCCCGATCCACCTTGCTTTACTATGACCGCGCAGGTTTATTGCAGCCGACAGCGCGCTCTCCCGTCGGCTATCGTCTCTACGATCGCAACGATATCGAACGGCTGAAAACCATTCGCGCCTACCGCGATCTGGGTCTCGGCGTTGATGACATAAAGGACCTGCTCAGCACGGACGACGACGATGACCAGCAGATTCTGCATCACCGTTTGATCGAGCTCGACAAGGAGATTGCCGGGCTAAGGATTCAACAACGCGTGCTCCTCGGCATGCTTCGCAGTGAGGGCTCGGCTGCCGCAGACAGCGTTATCGACAAGGAAAAGTGGATTGCAATCCTGCGGTCGAGTGGTCTGAACGATGACGACATGGAGCGCTGGCATCGACAGTTCGAGCACGACGCACCCGCTGCTCATCACGCGTTCCTGTTGTGGCTCGGCATCGGCGAAGACGAGGCCCTGGCAATCCGCACGCATTCAAGCGGCTGACCGAACACCCCAGCAACCACGCTTCGATGGATCCTGGACCACAACCGAAGGGGTGGTGCCGTACGCACGGTCACGTTAGGGTCGTTGTCGGGTCGAGGCGCGACAGATCTGGACCACACGACTAAGGGGGACAGCATGGCGGAATGTCACACCACGATTGGTCACTATCTCGGCCAACGCCTGCGCGACATCGGTATCGAGCACTACTTCGCGGTTCCCGGCGACTACAACCTGATCCTGCTGGATGAGCTGTTGAAGGTCGACGGCCTCGAGATGATCGGCTGCTGCAACGAGCTGAACGCTGGTTACGCCGCTGATGGCTATGCGCGCGAGCGCAACGGCCCTTCTGCCCTGGTCGTGACGTTCAGTGTCGGCGGACTGAGCGCGGTCAACGCGGTCGCCGGCGCCTATGCCGAAGACATGCCGCTGATCGCGATCTCTGGCGGCCCCAACACCAACTCAGAAGCCGAGTACGAGTACCTGCATCACTCGTTGGGCGAGCTCGACTACAAGTACCAGCGCGAGATTTTCTCGCGCGTCACGGTCGAGAGCGTCATCGTGACCGACCCCATGCACGCGCCAATTCAGATCGACCGGGCCATCGAGACTGCGCTGAAGCTGCGCAAGCCCGTCTATATCGAGATTGCATGCAACATTGCCGGCGCCTTCACGTCGGAACCGCCGCAACGCACGTTCTCACCACACATCCCGAGCGATCCGGCCGCGCTGGAGGCCGCGGTCGAGCATGCGGCACGTTTGCTGAACGACGCCGAAAAGCCGGTCCTGCTCGCCGGTGTCAAGATGCGTCCGTCGGGCGCCATCGAGGCGACGCGCAAGCTCCTGGACGCCGCGTGTTATCCCGCGGCCAGCATGCCCAATGCCAAATCCATGATCGAGGAGGATCACGACGGCTACATGGGCATCTATTGGGGGCCCGTGAGCGACCCCGGATGCAGCGAGATCGTCGAGTCCGCAGATGTCTGCCTGGCCATCGGGCCGGTCTTCACCGACTACACGACGACCGGCCACCGCGCCGCGCTCAACATGGATCACGTCATCCGGGTCGACCCGATGTGCGTTCGCTTTCCCAACATGGTCTACAGCCGGGTCGCCATGGCGGAGTTCCTGGAGGCGCTGACGCCGAAGCTGAACAAAAACGACAGCGCCCTCGTCAACTATCGCCGCATCGCCGATGCGCCGAAACCGCGCGCCGGCGATGCGTCCGACAGCGGCCTTACCGTGCGTTTCCTGTTCGATCGCGTGCGCGACCTCATCACCAGTGACAGCACATTGTTGGTCGAGACCGGCGATTCCTGGTTCAACGGCATGGACGTGCCGCTGCCCGGCGGTGCCCGGTTCGAGATCCAGATGCAGTATGGTTCGATCGGCTGGTCGGTGGGCGCGACGCTCGGCTACGCCATCTCAAACCCCGAAAAGCGCCTGGTGGCCTGCATCGGCGACGGCTCGTTCCAGCTGACCGCGCAGGAAGTCTCAACCATGATCCGCTATGGCATGAAGCCGATCATCTTCCTGATCAACAACGGCGGCTACACCATCGAGGTCGAGATCCACGACGGCCCCTATAACGTCATCAACAACTGGAACTACACGGGCCTGATCGACGTCTTCAACAGCGACAGCGGCAAGGGCTG